>JBBRMO010000242.1:0-3795 GCA_038230815.1 Chthoniobacterales bacterium | reverse complement strand
GTGTATTATCATGAGCATCGTGCTGACCCTGCTTATTTCGCTCTTCTGTCGCTAAACGAACGCGATCCTGGTAATGCCCCGCGTCTCGCGCAAACAACAACTGCTGGACCTGCACGTAGCGCTTTTGCGCCAGTGCCGCCGTTGTCCACGAATGCTGCCGCCACCGGTCTCTGGAGGGGCAGTTCTGAGCCGGGTCATGCTGATCGGTCAGGCTCCCGGTGTGAAGGAGCCAGTGCTCGGCAAACCCTTCGCATGGACAGCAGGGCGCACCCTCTTCGGTTGGTTCCAGCAATCCTGTGAAATGAACGAAGAAGAAGTGCGCGCCAAAATTTACTTCGCCGCCGTTTGTCGCTGTTTTCCCGGCAAAACCAGCGTCGGCGGCGACCGGGTTCCCGCGCCCGAGGAAATCAGAAATTGCGCGACGTGGATGAACGACGAGATCGATCTTTTGCAACCGGAGTTGATCATTCCGGTGGGCAAACTCGCGATCGCTCAGTTTCTCCCCTTCGAGAATCTCAGCGAAGTCGTCGGTCGCTCATTCCGCATCCGCGACAAGCGGCGCGCTTTTGACCTGGTTCCCCTTCCTCATCCCTCGGGCGCCTCTCCCTGGCACCGAATTCCACCCGGTCTCGGCCTCCTTCGCAAAGCAATGCGCCTCATCGCCCGCCATCCCGCCATTCAAGATCTCCTCTAATATGATTTGGAAGGGGACTGCTTGCCCGCCGGAGCGAAGCGAAGGAGGGTTTTCCCTTCTTCCACCAAAATGACTAACGCAAGAACGCTTATCCGCGCCGATCTCCCAGACTCCGACAAATGGGATCTCTCCCATCTATTCGTCCACGCTGAGAAGTGGGCGGAGGATTTCGCCTGGCTTCAACAGGCGTATCCGCAGCTCACCGACTGGAAGGGCCGTCTCGGTCAATCACCCGCGACAATGGCGGCGTGCCTCGAGTTCGAAAAATCGCTCGACCTCAAAATCGAGAGACTGTTCCATTACGCCTCGCTTCAACTCGCCGAGGATAGCTCGAATCCCGATTACCTCGCCCGTATGGGGCAGATGCAAAATCTTCTCACGAAGATCAGTGAGGCCGCCTCGTTCATGAGCCCGGAGCTTCAGGCGATCCCGGACGAGACATTCTCGCAATTCCTCGAAGACCCGGCGCTGGCCGAATGGAAAATCGCGCTCCGAAAAATTCGACGGATGAAACCCCACGTCTTGTCGGAACGGGAAGAACGACTGCTGGCGCTGGGCAGTGCGGCGCTCGATGGCTACGACGAGACGTTTTCACAATTGACCGACGTCGACATGAAATTCGGCGTCCTCCTTGACGACCAGGGCGACGAGAGACCCCTTACCCAGAGTTCCTACGGCTCATTTCTTGTGAAACGCGACCATGGACTGCGGAAACGGGCGTTCCATCAGTTCTACGAGGAATTTCAGGACCACCAGTTCACCCTGGCATCGTCGCTGGCTTATTCTGTGAAGGCCGATGTCTTTCGGGCCCGCGCCCGGAATTATCCATCAGCGCTCGAAGCTTCGTTGTTCCGCGACGACATCCCGGTGACGGTCTACGACGGCCTCATCGCGGCAGTGCGAAACAATCTGACGCCCTTGTATCGCTATTACGAACTACGTCGCCGGGTTCTCCGCCTGGATGAGCTTCATCAATACGACACCTACGTGCCGCTCGTCCCGGAAATCGAATCACACATCTCTTTTGATGAAGCGATCGAAACGATTCTGGCCGCCTTTGAACCATTAGGAACCCAATACACTGCGACGTTGCGCGACGGGATGCGAGGGCGCTGGTGCGATCGTTACGAGAGCAAGGGCAAACGCAGTGGCGCCTTTTCATCCGGCAGCTTCGGGGCGCCCCCTTACATCCTGATGAATTACAAGACCGACGTTTTCTCGGATGTCTATACACTGGCCCACGAAGCCGGGCATTCGATGCACACCTGGTTCGCCCAGCGGTCGCAGGCGTTCCAGGATTATAATTATCCAATCTTCCTCGCGGAAGTGGCCTCAACCTTTAACGAAGAACTGCTCACCCATCATTTGCTCGAAAAAACGACCGATAAGAAGATGCGCGCCTACATCGTCAACCGCCAGATTGATGACATCCGCGGCACCCTCTTCAGGCAGACAATGTTCGCCGAATTCGAGCGAATCATTCACGCGATCGAAGAGCGCGGCGACGCGCTGACCCTCGATCTTTTCAAATCTGAGTACCGCACGCTCCTTCAGGCGTATTTCGGACCGGACGTGGTGCTCGATCCAGAACTCGACCTCGAATGCCTTCGCATCCCGCATTTCTACAATGCGTTTTATGTCTACAAATATGCCACCGGGATTTCAGCGGCCGTCGCTCTCTCCGAACGAGTCCTCGCGAGCAAAGCGGGCAGCATCGAAGCCTACCTTGATTTCCTGAAATCGGGTGGCTCAAAGTTCCCTCTCGAAACCCTGCGGGCCGCTGGCGTCGATATGGCGACGTCGGCGCCGATCGAAAGCACGCTCCAGCTTTTCAACCGCAGGCTGGCTGAACTGGAAACGCTGCTGGTTTAATTCCGACGGCCGTTTTGCCCCTCGTCATAGATGAGGAGCTGCGATAGAGCCTCAAACCTCTTGGCAAGCGATGTGCTGAAAGAGGACCTGTGCAGTTTGAATGGCAGTTGCAGGCCGCCTGTGGCTACGCAGAGCTGGGCATGACGCGCGAGTCGCTCGCTGAACTCGACGCTATCGACAAGCGCTATCAAACGCGTCCCGAAGTCCTGCAGCTCCGGCTCCATCATTTGATGCGGAAAAAGAAATGGGCTCTCGCCCTTCGCGTGAGCCAGAAACTTTGTCGTGCGGCCCCTGATGCCGGCGCCGGTTTTCTCCACGCGGGTTTCTGCCTTCACCAGCTCGGCAAGACCGCGGAAGCCAGGAAACTCCTCGTCACCGGTCCGGTTGCCCTCCTGAAGGAGCCGATCTATTACTACAACATGGGGTGTTACGAAGCGCTTCTGGGCAACGTCCGCGACGCCGAAGCGAATCTGCAGATTAGTTTCAAGATGGACAGCTCTTTCCGCGATCTGGCGAAGAAGGATCCGGATCTGAAAGCGCTCCACGCGGTGATCTGATCCCGAAAGACTCCGCTGCGGTCCAGACAACAAGGCGTCACAAGACCGCGAGCGCCGTTTGGCATTCCCAGAGATTAAGGACGTCTTTGCCCAGACTCGCCTTTTCAGGAATTCGCCGAATGCAGCGGGCACAGTTCGCGAAGTGCTTCTCGTTTCAAATCGCCCCTCCTTGGTCTACTTTCCACGGTGGAACGGGATCGCCTCGCAACGCTATTCGAAGAAAATTTCGCGCGCTTCGGAGAACTCGGCGCGGCGGTCTCTGTCTGGCAACACGGGAAACCAATCGTCGAATTACAGGGCGGATTTTGCGACGCGAAACGCGAAGATCGATGGAAGGCGGACACGCTTGTTCTCTTTTGGTCGGCGACGAAAGGCCTCGGAAGTGCGTGCCTGTTGCACTCCCTCCAGGAACGCGGGATCGGGCTCGGGCGGCGCGTCGTTGAATTCTGGCCCGAATTCGCGCAGGCCGGTAAGAAAGAGATTACGCTCGGACAACTGCTCTCACACCAGGCAGGACTCACCGCGCTGGATGAACTGGTCGATGTTCTCGACTACTCTGCGGTCATCGCCGCGTTGGAAAAACAGGCGCCGCTTTGGCCGCCGGGGACCGCGCATGGCTATCATGCCCGCACTTTTGGATTTCTCGTGGACGAACTAACGCGCCGAATCACC
>JBBRMO010000241.1:0-3800 GCA_038230815.1 Chthoniobacterales bacterium | reverse complement strand
GTTCTCGGCGCGGCCCTGGCGTATTTGCTGACTTTCGGCGCGGAGGGGACGCGCAAGCTCCAAGCCGGTTTTTACAGGGTCATCTCCCCGTTTCTTTCGAGTGGGTCCGGCTTGAAAAAGCAGTTCACCTCGGTCAGCAGCGGGTTACAAACTCTCGAAGAAGTGGAGAAGGACAACGCGTCGCTGAAAGTCGAGAACCGCTCGCTCAAGGCGACGAATCAGGCCCTGCGCGATGTGGAGCATGAGGTCAATCGACTGCGGCAGGCGCTGGCGTATCGAGAACGGGCGCTCTTCCGGCTGGTGCCGGCGGAAATTCTGGCGCGCGATTCATCGACCTGGTGGCGGACGATCACGATCAATCGCGGGAAAAATGATCACATCGAACCCGACCAGCCGGTGGTGACCGACGAAGGCCTCGTCGGCAAGACGGCGACGGTGGGGGATAACGTCACCGTAGTCCTGTTGATCTCGGACGAGAACTGCAAGGTCGCGTGCTCCGTGGAAGGAACGCGCGAGCAGGGGATTGTCGCGGGCGAGCGGGTGATTGGCTCCGTCACCCCGATGCTCGATCTCAATTTTCTTTCGAAGCAGGCGAACCTGACGCCGGGCGCGAAAGTTTACAGCTCGGGGGTAGGCGGAGTTTTTCCCTCCGGACTGCTTGTCGGCACGATCCAAAGTTTTCGGGTGCGGGAGCTGGACGGCCAGGCGCGGGTGACGCCGGCGGTTGACCTGTCGCATCTCGAAGACGTCTTCGTAGTAACAGGGCGAAAATGACGAAATCCGAACGACGAAAGTCGAAAGAATGACGAAGCTCGAAAATCGAAGGAATCCGTTTCGATCGGCCGGTGCTTCGTCCTTTCGGCCACGGCGATGATCTTCTTTGTTATTCTCATCGTCCTGACGTTCCTCGCCCAGATCGTGGAATTTTTTATTCCACCGGTGGACTGGATGTTCAACGCGCGGATTTACATCGTGCCAGTCATTGTTTTTTACGGCGCCATGGCGCTGCCGTTTCCCGCGGTCATGGCCCTCGCGTTCTTCGCGGGCTTCATGCTTGATGCGCTTACCGCCCAGGTTCTCGGGACCCGGGTTGAAATTTCAGTGGGATGGTCAATACTCCTCTACGCCGTGCTGGCGGCGATTATGCATGGGCTAAGGCCTTTGTTTATCCGGGGACGTTGGGAAGTGCATTGCATAATGACTGGTGTTTGCACTTCCACGATTGTGCTCTCGCAATACCTCATGATCTCATTTCGGCGCGGCTCGCTTTTCTTCACTCGCGACGTCTGGTGGCAAATCGCGGGGCCGGGCTTGATTGCGATGCTTATGGCGCCGCTGGCCTTCTGGATCCTGCATTCGCTCGCTCGCCTGACCAAAAGCCCTTACCTTCCCGAACGGGACGCCTTCGACGCTTACGAATGAAACAGACACGCTTTAGTGCCCGCTGGCGGCTGCAATTTCTCGCCCTCCTCTTCCTGGCCGGCCTTGCCGCGCTCCTTGGCCGACTTTGGTTTGTGCAGGTTGCGCATGGCGAGGCATGGGCGTCGAAAATTCGCGGCAGCTCAGAGGCGACGGTCCGGATTCCCTCGGTTCGTGGCGAAATCCGGGATCGCAATGGAATCACCCTGGTCCAAAACCGCGCCAGTTATGAAGTCGACTTTTATCTGCCGGAGATGGTGAAGGGTTATCGCGAACGCGTCGGCCCGCCGCCGTTGACGGAATATCGCAGCACGATCAACGGCATGCCGAAAGACCTGAAGGAGCCCGACATCGTTAAGATCGTGAACACCGGGATCGTCCCGCGCCTCGACGATCTCGACCTGGCGCGCGATTATAATTCGCTCCAGCTCCAGCGCCACTACCGCACGAACACGGAGGTCCCGTATTCCTACCTCAAGGATATCGATTTCGAAACGATGGCGAAATTCTCCGAACATGACGTCGGTTTGCCGGGCGTCGATATCACCATCAAACCGGTCCGCTCTTATGTATACGGCGCTCTCGCCTCGCATTTGCTCGGCTACGTCGGTCCGCCCGACGATACGAACAAGGAGGACGCGAAGAAATTCACGTTTTACCAGTCGGACGTGGAAGGAAAATCCAACGTCGAGAAGGCGATGGACGAGTATCTGAAGGGGAAACCAGGCGTTCGTTACATGCGACGCAACGCGAAGGGGCAGATCGACGGCGTCCTCCGGGAAGTCCCGCCCACCGCCGGCGCGAACGTCAATCTCACGATCGACGCGCGGATCCAAATGATCGCCGAGGAGGCGCTCCGGGCGGTGGGACGCGGGGCCGCGGTCGTAGTCGACCCGAACAATGGCAACATCCTCGCCATGGCGTCCGTGCCGTCGTTCGATCCGAATGCGTTTATCCCGAGCATCAAGGCGAAGGATTGGGAAGCACTCCGGAAAGATGAAGCGAATCCGATGGTGAATCGCGCGGTCAGTGCGTTTCCACCGGGATCGACCTTCAAGTTGGTGACCACGCTCGCCGGGCTCCGAAAAGGCCTGGCGAACAAGACGTTCAATTGCGGCGGCGGCGTTAGCTACGGCGATCACTTCTTCCATTGCTGGATCGGCGAGAAAGGCGGGAGCCACGGCACGATCGGGGTCGCCGACGCGATCAAGGTCTCGTGCAATTCTTTTTTCTATCAATTTGGCAACGCGGCAGGAATCGATGCGATCGATGAAACCGGCGACTCGTTAGGTCTGGGCAAAACTTCCGGAATCGAAATCACGAGCGAATCGCCCGGCGTCCTGCCGGGACCGGAATGGATGCGGATTCATTATCCGCGGGAACGCTGGTCGCAGGCCTACACGGCCAACGTCTCGATCGGCCAGGGCTACGATCTCGTTTCGCCGCTCCAGCTTGCGATGGTGTATGCCACGGTCGCGAACGGCGGAATGTCGTATTATCCGAAGCTCGTCCAAAGCGTGACGAGCATGGTAGACGGCAAGCCGATCCTGAATGAAAAAGGGGAGCCGGTAGTTAACCCGGCGCCGAAAGTGCATCGCGATCTGCGGTTTGATTTTACGCGACAGCAGATCGAGCTGGCGCGAAGGGGCCTTTGGAAAGTGGTGAACGAAGACGGCGGCACCGGCGGCAAGGCGCGGCTGAGCGGCGTGCAGGTGGCAGGTAAGACCGGGACGGCCCAGGCGATGACGGAAGGCAAGAAGGACACCATCGCCTGGTTCGCCTGCTTTGCGCCTTACGATAATCCAAAATACACCATCGTCGTGATGGTGCAGGGCGGGGAGCACGGCGGCTCCGTCGCCGCGCCCATCGCGACGCGCATCCTCGAACGTTCTCTCGCGATGGACCAGGGAACGTTTCAACAGCAGGTCGCCTGGATCGCGCCAGCGCGGAAATCGAATCCTTTCCAGATGATCCCGGCCGTGGAATTCAAGGACTCCGGACCCAAATTAGCCGCAACGGATGAAGAGAATCTCGACGGCTCGACCAGCAGCGACATGGCGAATGCCAGCGCCGATCCTTCGGTGGAACCGGATCCCGATGCAGCCGGCAAGGTCCAGAAAAAGGTCATGCGTCCCGTCGTTGTGGCCACGCCGCCTCCACGCAAACTCGGTTTTTTTGAAAGACTTTTTGGCGCCCGCCCGAAGCCGACGCCAGCCCCCACGCCACCGCCAAAACGGCCGGTGCGCAGATGACAAAAACTCTTGATCGAAATCGAGCGCCAACCCAAACACGCCACGCTTCGCTCATGATCACACCCACTCTCCCCACTTATGATAGACAAGGTAAAACGCATTTTAGGTCTCGGCTCGCCCAAGACCGGC
>JBBRMO010000240.1:0-3805 GCA_038230815.1 Chthoniobacterales bacterium | reverse complement strand
CGCAGATATTCCACCTTTCGCTCGGTAGGAATTTGGCCTGGAAGACCCTGCCAGGCGTCGCGCGGACACTCGATGAGCTTGACGGATTCCATCGTGACGGACGTTACTGACAGAATAAGGTAAGTCATGCCAGTCGTTCTCATCGAAAAGCAAACGCCTCAGATCACCGTCCTCACGCTCAATCGCCCCGAGCGTCGGAACGCGCTCACAATTGAGTTGATGACCGAGCTGACCGCTGCGATCAAAAATGCGACCGCCGATCCAAGCCAGCGCATCTTGATTCTGCGTGGGGCCGGCAAAGCCTTTTGTACGGGCCTCGATTTGCAGGAAGCCGCCAAAGCAGAACCACACCTGACCGCGGAGTCGGTCGCTCGCACGTTGCTCGCGCTTGCGGAAACGCGCCTGGCCACGATCGCGATTGTTCATGGCGCCGCGGTAGCCGGAGGCGCTGGAATCATGTCCGCCTGCGATTTCGTCGTCGCCGCCGAGCGAACCAAGATTGGTTATCCCGAAGTGAGGCGCGGCCTCGTCGCCGGACTCGTCATGACGTTCCTGCGTCGCCAGCTCCGCGAACGAGATCTCCGCGAGGTTCTGCTGGCTTCCGATCTTTTCGACGCCGAACGCGCCCGCGAAATCGGCCTCGTCAATCGCGTTGTCCCGTCTGATGAACTCGAAACCGAAGCCCAGAAAATTGCCGTTTCGGTTCTTCAAGGCGCTCCCGGCGCGATCACGAATTCGAAACGCCTGCTGGAGGAACTCTGGTCGACCTCCGTAAAACAAGACATCGATCGTGCCCTCCGGCATCATCTGGATGCGCGCGAATCCGCCGAAGCCAAAGAAGGAATCGCGGCCTATAACGAGAAGCGCCCGCCGAAATGGCTGTAGTCCGCGCCCTGTGTCGGTCGGGCCTGCGTGGTTGTCCACCCCAGCATTGCCCACCACGATTACCGGACTTCGACCGTGACCGGCAAAAGATGATTGATCATGTAAGTGCCGCAACCGGCACTGCGGTCAATCGGCTGGACGACACCGCGCGAGTCGGTCGCGCGGGCGACGATCGTGTGATGTCCTCCGTCCGCCGGGGTCTGCCATTCGAATTCCCAGAGGCGCCATGCATTTTCGACTACCTCCCCGAGTAGTTTCGCATCACGCCAGGTGGCGTTCGAATCGACACTGATCTCGACCCGGGATACCCTGGCGCTTCCGGCCCAGGCGGCGCCATGAATGCGGTACGCGGTATTTGCAGCAATCGTTTCGCCATTTTCCGGCCGTGCGATCTCGGCTTTGGTTTGCTGTTCCGCCAGCGGTGTCAGCGTCGGGAGAGGACCGGATCGATCCCAGTAGGAGTAGTCGAGCGATTGATAGAAACCGTTGAACGGTTTGGCGGTGACGATGATTCGCCGGAGCCATTTCACTGAGGCCATGGCGTACCAGCCGGGAACGATCGCGCGCAAGGGAAAGCCGTGACTGGCTGAGAGTTTTTCGCCGTTCATTTCGTGAGCGAGCAATACGTCCGCGTTGGCTTTGCTCAGCGGAAGACTCCGACAAAACGAAATCTTGCCCGGGAGCGGAGGTGATTTGTCGACTTCTCCTTCATCGGCGCCCTCGAGAATCACTTCGATAGCGCCGGATTTGATTTTCGCACGCTCAAGCAACGCGGAGAGGGGAACCCCAGTCCAAGATGCATTGCCGACCGCGCCGAGTCCCCATTGAACGCCCTTCGCTTTCGGCTCGAGAAAAATCCGATTGTTGCCGGCGCATTCCAAAGTGGCCGCAATGGTGTGTTTCTCCATTCCGAGCAGTTCGTCGTAGCCCAGCTCGAAAGGAGCTTCGACTTCACCTTCCACTTTGAGTCGCCATTCCGGCGCGAAGATTTCCGGAATGGGGAAATGACACCGAACGTAAAACGAGTCGTTAGGCGTAATGAATCCGTTCAGGCTCGAGAACGGCATCTCGAGATTGAGCGGCTCCTCCTGGCGGACGATCAGATTCTCACTCATTTCTCCACCGGCAACTTGGCGGCTTTCCAAGCATGGAAACTCCCGGGGAGATTGCGGACGTCTGAGAAGCCTTCCTGCTGGAGCAAGCTGGCGGCGAGACTGGCGCGATAACCGGTGGCGCAGTAGACGAGGACCGGGCGCTGCTTGTCGAGTTCGCCGGAGCGTTTCGACAAATGCGGCAGGAAAATGTGGGTGGCGCCAGGGATGCGGCCGTTTCTCCACTCGGCGGGGCCGCGAACATCCAAAAGCTGCAAGCCATTCCGCGAAGCGTTCAATTCGTGGACGGTCATCTGAGGCAGCTCGCGCAATGGATAACCCAGGTTCTGCCACGCGCGCATCCCGCCCACGAGGTAACCGGCGAAATTTGTATAGCCGGTGCGGACGAACAGCTGCGATACTTTTTCCACATCGCCATCGCTTTCGAGCACGAGCAGGATTGGTTTTTCCGGATCGAGCAGCCAGCCGGCCCAGATCGAAAGAACGGGCGTGGCGCCAATATTGAGCGCGCCTTCGATATGGCCGCCGCCAAACCCGAGCATCGTCCGCGTGTCGACGAGCTGACATTTTCTCTCGTCGACCATTCGCTTGAAGGTCGCCGGCGCGAGCGCAGGAATCATCGGCAAATTTCCCAGCACCTCGGGCCCGGCCGCGTTCACTTTTTTCATCCGCTTGTAATAGGTCGGCTCTGGTGGCGGGGTCGAAAGCGCGTAATCAACGAAGGCCTGACGCTCAGTTCTCTGGTAATACGGATTGAAGCGCTTCTCGTAGCCGATCGTGCTGTCGAGTCGTTCGCCAATTTCGGCGCCGCAGGGTGATCCGCTTCCGTGAGATGGATAAATGATTACGCCGTCGTGCAGTTTTCCGTAAAAACCCCAGAGCGTGTCGTAAAGCTGCGAGGCGAGCTTGTCCGCGTCACGGCCGAGAAGATCGGGCCGGCCGGCGGAACTGACAAAGAGCGAATCACCGGTGAAAACGCCCCAGGGCGCATCAGCGTGGTCTTCTTCTGCCGCCACATAACTGACGTGTTCCGGAGTGTGGCCCGGTGTGTGCCGAGCCGTCAGGATCAGCGAACCAAAGGTGAAAGTGTCGCCGTCGCTGACCGCTTCGCGATCGAATCCGTATTCAGCGTCCCCTTCGCTGCTGGCATGGATCCTGGCCGTCCCGGTGCGCGCGGCCAATTCGCGCGAACCACTGACGAGGTCGGCATGAATGTGTGTTTCGAAAATGTGGGTGATTGAGACGCCGTTCTTTCGGGCGAGCTCAAGATAAACCTCCACGTCGGGCCGCGGATCGATTACCGCCGCTGTGCCTTCCTCATCATCGCCGATCAAATAGGAGATCGCCGCTATGCCGTCAGTGAGAACCCGTTCGAAGATAAGGGACATAGGCTTTCAGGGTTTCGATTTTGCAGCGTCCGGACACGCCGAGTCTTTATACAACGGGAAGAGCGCGACTGTCTTTCGGAAAATTTCATCGGCCGTTTTTGGTCCGCTTTGCTCCGGCTCGCTTCTGCGCCGGCCGCGCAGCTGCGGTGGCAGCTTCTTTGACCGCGGTCTTTGACGGCGGGACCGCATGAGCGGCGCGGTATTGGGCGGTCCCGATTCCCACGACGAACGCAATCAGGATAAAAGAGACGGTTTTCTTTTCTTCGGGAGTTAGCACGAAGATTTCACGCCGGACCTTTGAGCGGAGCGGTTTCACCGGGGGCGCGGTCTCACGTGGAGCGAACGATATTTGTGCCGGATGTTCTGGTCGTAGAATCGGGCTTTTGAACTCGCCTTAAGCAAGGCCTCGCAGACTTCGGG
>JBBRMO010000239.1:0-3816 GCA_038230815.1 Chthoniobacterales bacterium | reverse complement strand
TCCGCAGCGCTGACCGCAAGCTCAACATCGCGGGCGTCACTGTCGGCAACCTGTGAGTAGGCCATGCCCGTCGCGGGCTCGATGTTGTCGAGTTCTTTACCACCGACCGGCTCGACGAATTGACCATCGATGAAGTTGCGGATCCTGGTCATATCGAGCGCAGCCGAGAAACCCCTTCTAAGGTTATGATACGAGATTCCTCGACTTCCCCCGGAATGACAATGGGAGTTTCACAATTCATCGATGACCGCTTTCGCCGCTTTGGCGCTGGCACCGATCTCACCGAGCTTCTCGATGATGGCGTCGAAATCGAGTGCCATCTGGCTGCGAACAGCCGGATCGCTCATGAGTCGCAAAACGGATTCGGCAATTTTTTTTGGCCGGGCTTCATGTTGGAGAAACTCAGGAACAATTTCGCGGCCGGCGAGAACATTCGGCATACCGAGAAAGGGAGTGCGCATGAGGAGCCGCGCCGCAAAATAAGTGGGCCAGGAAACTTTGTAGACGAGGACGAAAGGTAAACGGAAATAGGCGGCCTCGAGAGTAGCGGTCCCGGATGCGACCAGGCCCGCAAACCCCCGCTGCATCGTGCCGGAGCTGTCGGCGGTCACGATCCGGCCGCGTTCGGACAGAGGCGAGCGAGCCAGAAAACCCCGGATCTCGTGGGCGAGGCTTTCGGAAGCTGCCGCCACTTCAAAGCGAGTTTCCGATCGTTGCATGATGATCTCGGCGATCGCTTTCAGCATTACGGGAAAGATCTTTCTCACCTCGCGGGACCTGCTCCCGGGGAAAAGACCAATCAGATTCGGATCGCGCGACTCGCCGGTCTGACGTTTCGCGAGGTTCTCGATCATCGGATGTCCGACGAAGATCGTCCGCAAACCCGAGAGATTGTAGAGCTCCGCCTCAAACGGAAAAATACAGAGCATGAGGTCGAGATAGCGCGCCATCTGCCGGATGCGCCCGCGGTTCCAGGCCCAGACCTGGGGACTGATGTAGTAGATTATTTTGAGTTGCGGTAAGCGCTGTCGAAGCGTGCGGGCAAGCCGCAAATTGAATCCGGGATAATCGATCAGGACGACTGCATTGGGCCTGGCCCCATCGATCTCGTCGAGCGCCCTGGCAAATTGCTCCCGGAAGTAGCCGTAATGCTTTACCACTTCCCAGAGGCCGACCACCGCAGCGTCGTCGGTCCAATTGGTGAAGGCACTGCCGGCGATCGCTTTCATTTGCGGACCGCCTCGTCCGAAGAATTCGCAGTCCGGCGCGAGATCGCGCAACGAGCGCATCAAGGCCGCGCCATGTTCATCACCGCTAGCTTCGCCCGCGACGAGGTATAATCGCTTAGCCACGCGAAACCAAATTGATACGCCGGGTAATTTCGACGGCGAGCTCGAGGGCGGCGGCCGCTTGAAATCCGGAAACTTTGGGAGCGCGGCCGGTGGAGGCGCATTCGATGAAGGCAGCCAGCTCCCGCTTCAATGGCTCCTCGCGTTCGATTTCCACGTCCTCGCGGGTCAAACCTTCGGTCGTGCGCCGATACACTTCTCCGGTCTGGTTCTGGTAATCGAGCGAGAGATACACATTCTCCTGGAAGACGCGAATCTTGCGCATCTGTTCGGGACTGATCCGGCTCGAGGTGATATTCGCGACGCAGCCGTTTTCGAACCGCAGCCGGGCGTTCGCGATGTCTTCGCCCCGACTCAAGACCGGCACGCCGACGGCATCGATTGTCTGCACGGGCGAACGGACAAGGTGCAAAATGATTTCGAGATCGTGGATCATCAGGTCGAGGACGACGCCGATATCCGTGCTCCGATTCGGATAGGGCGAAAGGCGGTGCGCCTCGATGAAGCGCGGATTGGTGAGGCGGTTTTCCAGCGCGCTTAAGACAGGATTGAAACGTTCGACATGGCCCACCTGAAGAACTAATCCGCGAGAGGCCGCCAGTTCCGCCAGCTCCGTGGCGTGCGCGGTGTTATCGGCAATCGGCTTTTCCACGAGAAGGTGTTTGCCGCGCATAAGCAGCTCGCGCCCAATCTCGAAATGCGAGCTGGTGGGCGTCGCGATCGACGCGGCATCCACCTCTTCGGCAAATTCTTCGAGCGAGGTCGCGGCCTTGACGCCGAATTCCGCCGCGCGCTGCGCCGCCACCGTGGGATCATTATCGTAGATCGCGGTGAAGTGCGCCATCGCCAGCTCACGATAAAGTCGCGCGTGATTTTTTCCGATGTGGCCGACACCGACCACGCCAACGCGCGGGGCTTTCACGTCTTGTTTTGGAGAAACCATTCGTAAGTCCGCGCGATGCCTTCGCGCAGTCCGATCCGATGCCGCCAGCCGAGGGCGTGGATTTTTGAAACGTCGAGCAACTTGCGGGGAGTGCCGTCGGGCTTTGTCGTGTCCCAGGCGAGCGCGCCTTTGAATCCGACGATATCGCAGATCAACTCCGCCAACTCCCGGATGGAAATGTCCTCACCACACCCGATGTTAATGATCTCGGGGCTGTCGTATTTTTCGAGGAGGAAGACGCAGGCCGCTGCCAGATCGTCGACGTGGAGAAATTCGCGACGGGGGCGGCCCGAGCCCCAGACGACTAACTCATGGTGTCCCTCCTGTTTCGCCGCATGCGCCTTGCGGAGCAATGCGGGCAGGACATGCGAAGAGAGCAAATCGAAGTTGTCGTTAGGTCCGTAAAGATTCGTGGGCATGGCCGAGATGAAGTTCGCCCCGTACTCCCGGGCGTAGGCCTGGCAGAGCTTGATCCCGGCAATCTTGGCGATCGCGTAGGCTTCGTTCGTCGGTTCAAGCGGCCCGGTGAGAAGCGCGCTTTCCGGAATCGGCTGCGGCGCGTGCTTTGGATAAATGCAGGAGCTGCCAAGGAAGAGGAGCTTCCGCACGCCGCTTTCATAGGCGGCCCGGATGACGCTGTTCTGCATCTGCAAATTCTCATGGAGAAACTCGACCGGCAGATCGCTGTTCGCCTTGATTCCGCCCACTTTCGCCGCCGCCAAAACCACGACTGCCGGTTTCTCTTCGTCGAACAAGCGGCCGACGTCGGCTTCGTTTCGCAAATCCAGCTGGGAGCGGTTGCGGACCAGCAGATTAACAAATCCGTCGCGCTGAAGTTTGCGAACGAGCGCATTGCCGACCAGGCCCCGATGGCCCGCGACGAAGATTTTATCGGATTTTTCCACGGGTGGAGAAAGAGTCTCGTTTAGCATTTTCTTTTTTCCATCAATGCGCAATCCTCAGTTCGTGCGAAAAAACGGAACGCGTCTCGGGGTTCAAAAGACCTACAAACTGTTTATCGGCGGGAAATTTGTCCGGAGTGAGAGCGGGCGGGTCGTGGCGGCGACGGGGAGCGACGGCCGGACGGCCGCCAATTATGCGCGGGCTTCGAGAAAGGATTTTCGCGATGCGGTGACGACGGCCCGGAGCGCATTCGCGGGCTGGGCGAAGCAGACCGCCTATCTGCGAGGCCAGATTTTATACCGGGCGGCGGAAATGCTCGAAATGCGGGAAGGCGAATTACGAGCCGAGGTTGAGCGCGGCCCCGGTGGCCGCCAGGCTCGGAGCGAAGTGTCGCGGGCGATCGATCGGCTGGTTTATTATGCAGGCTGGACAGACAAGTTCAGTTCGGTGTTCGGCTCGGTAAACCCAGTCGCCAGTTCGCATTTCAATTTTACCGTCCCGGAGCCAACCGGTGTCGTCGTTATTGTTTGCCCCGATGAATCGCCGCTGCTCGCTTTGGTGTCGCTGGTGGCGCCGGTGATTCTCGCGGGGAACACGGCGATCGTTCTGGCGTCGATGCGG
>JBBRMO010000238.1:0-3826 GCA_038230815.1 Chthoniobacterales bacterium | reverse complement strand
GTGGCTTCAGGCCGGGCAAGCCGGGCCGAAGATATTCCCGCACAATTTTCACGTGTGGAAATTGCTCAAGGTAACGCTGGTAATCGGTCGGGCCGTTGCCAAATCCATCGTAGGGATCCACCAGCGTCACGTCGTAACCGAGCTCACTGAGGAATCCACTGACGATTGGTTCGCCGCCTCCTATTTCGAGGAGCCGGGCCGGTGGAGGGACAGTGGCGAGGATCGCTTTCACGGCCCAGGGTCGTTGCACGTTCTTTAGGTCGCCGTCCAGCGGGGTGATTTGAGGGAGCTCGTCGACACTTTCGCAATAGTCGCGGACCGTCGCGTAAGTGGTCCCAGTCCCGTCGCCACGCCCGGAAAAGCGGGCGACGATGGCCGCGCCCTGCGCTGGATTTTTAAGAAGCCGCAAAGGTTGTTTGCTCCTTCGGCCTGGCGATTAACTTTGCGTAAAAGGCGGCCAACGTTCCCGCATTCTTCTTCCAATCGAAGTATTCGCGCCCGAAGGCGACGGCACCGGCCGCGAGACGTTCGCTCAGCTCCTGATCCCGCTGCAACTCTCGCACGGCTTTCACGATGCCGAGCGCGTCGACTTTATCCAGCACCCAGGCGTCTTGACCATGGCGAACGAAACGGCCCACGTTGGTTCGCGGAATAATCACAGGTCGGCCCATGGCAAAGAATTCCGGCAACTTTCCCGGCAATCGGAATTCGTTGAAGGCGTTGTCCGCGCCGGGCTGCACCAGGACGTCGGCCAAGCTCAGAAGCGCGGGAATATCCTGGTAGGGCACATGCCCGAGCTCAATCGCGACCCTGTGGGCCCATTCTTCGTCCGGCCCGAGGAACGAACAGAAGTCCCGGCCCGTTCGGATCAATCGCGCCGCGGTTCCTTCCCGGTCCAGAACGGCCGCGGCGAGGTAGAGGCTGCGGACATCGCGGGCGTTCGCGGAATGGACATTGCCGGTGTAGGACAGCACCACGGTTCCGTTCGCTATCCCGAATCGCTCGAGCAACAGGGGATCGCGAGGCCGCGGAAAAAACCGTTTCGAATCTGCGCCGGGCCACAGGATCAACTTTGGCAGCTCGATTGGAACGAAACGCTCAAGACGATCCATGATCATCGTCACTCCAGTGGCCGAGGCGATAAATTCGCGATAATGATGCGGATGCGAAAGATTTCCCGGAATGTCGACGAAGCGAGACTGCTCCAGTTTTTCAAACGATGTTCCCAGATTAACTTCCAGAATCAGCTCTTCGTTATCTTCGAGATGAACGAAAAGTGAGAAATCGCAGAAGCCCGCCAGTTTCTCGCAGAAAAGGCGGACGTTTTCGCGCGGAGTCCACGCGTGGACGACATCGGGCGGCCGTCCATTCGGATATACGGCCAGCCATTCACCATCCATCTGGTCGAAACGCTGGACGGTGTAGTTCTGTTCGCCCAAGCCGGCGCCGCGGTCGGCATTATCGGGAATCGCAACCGCGGTAAAATGGCCGAGCGCCGCGAGTTGGTTCGCGAAATTGTGAACGTGGACAGCGCTGTTGGCGCTGAAATCGTGATAGAGAACGAAAAGAATGTTGCTCACTTGGAGCGGCGGCTGTAATCGCCGCGTTCGAGGTCGAGGTTGCGGTTGTAGTACGGGTCGCCGTTCTCAATGACTGCTTCCCATAAGTCGAGGAGAAGCATGCGGTCGATCATGTCGTAATAGCTCTGGCGCGAGATCGATTCGTGATGGAGGAGGAGCGCGCGGGGAGTGTAGATGATGCGAAGGCCTCTGGCCCGCAAACGAAGGCAGAGATCCACGTCCTGGTAGGCCGTGAAAAAATGGGGATTGAAGGCCCCGGCTTCTTCGAAGAGGGTTTTTCGAATCATCAGGCAGGCGCCAGTGACGGCGGAAACCTCCCGAGCGCAAACCAGACTGCCGGCGTAACCATCCACGTCGACTGGGAATCGGCGCATGGTATGATCCGCCGTCCCTCTCATGCCGAGGGCAACGCCTGCGTGTTGGACAGTTCTGTTCTCATAGGCGAGGAGCGCGCCCACCGCACCCACTTCCGGCTGTTCGGCGTAATAAGCGAGTTGCTCCAGCCAATTCTCTGTGATGATTTCGGTATCGTTATTGAGGAAAACCAGCAGGTCACCCGTGGCTACCGCCGATGCCTGGTTGTTGGCGCGGGAGAAATTGAAGGGACCAGGGAAGCGGACCCGACGGACCGGATATTCTTCCATGAGACTGAGCGCACTGGGATCTGTCGTATCGTTATCTATGACAATGACTTCAAAATTCGGATAGGAGGTCCTTTCGTAAATGCTTTTCAGGCATCGGCTGAAGACATCCGGCGCGTCGCGAGTCGGGATAATAATGCTGACTCGCGAGTAACCGTCGCGTTCTGACGGGATGATCTGCAAGCGGTGAGGAAGCTTCGTTTGCTCCGCGCGCGCTGAAAGTTTCAAGCGATCGAAATGATCATTAACGGCACGTTCCTGGAGCAGGCCGACCTGTGGTTTCGCATCGCTCCTTTCGGCCACGCTGCCCGGAGTCTTTCGCCAATGGTAGAGGATCTCTGGAATGTGTCCTATGCGCGGCGCGGCTTCACTGAGGCGAAGCATGAATTCAAAATCCTGCACACCATCGAATGACGAATCAAAACGCGTTGCGATCGCAAGTTCACGCCGGACGCAAAGAAGGTGCCCGACATACATGGCTCCGCGGAAGTATTCCGGGGACCAGTCGGGTTTGAAAAAGGGTTCAATCAAGGCTCCGGATTTGTCGTCGAGTTTATCCTCGTCGGAGTAAACGACGTCGTAACCTTCGCCTAGTTTTTCCTGGATTCGCTCGAGGGCAAGCGGATGGATGAGATCGTCGTGATCGAGGAAGCAAACATAGTTGCCGCGCGAGAGATCAAGGGCCTGGTTCGTGGCGGCGCTGATGCCGGAACCCTGGGAGGAGCTTACGTGCACGCAAGCCCCGGCACGCGCGAGAAGCTCCAGCAGCTTCGTTGTTTCCCGATGGTTGGAACCGTCATCGACAATGCACCATTCCCAATTGGTGAAGGTTTGGTTGAGGAGGCTCAGCGCCGCTTCTGCCAGCCATTCAGGCTTCGTGTTATGGGTCGGCGTAAGGATGCTGAATAAGGGAGTTGGAGCTGAGATCGGTGATCCCGGCCCGGCCGGCAGTTGTGGTTCGCCTGACAGGGTATGCTGTTGCAATCCCGGCTGGATTAACCCAAAGGCTTTCGTCGCGGAAAGAGGCGGTAACTTAAGGATGCGTTCGACAGTTGGTTCGGCAACGGCGTCCAGATCATCGCCCTCCTGCGTTTCGTTACCTGGTTCTCGATGCAACTCCTCATGGAAGAAAGGCTGCCAGTCCGATCCTTGTTCAATGGCCTCCAGTTGCAGGGTCGACGCCCCGAGCGGCACGTTCACCTCCACGGTAAACCCGCAGTGACTCGCTTCCGGGTAGTCGCCGAAGGATCCGCCGACGTCGAGCCGTTGCAATCCGTAGCGCGCCAGGCGCGCTTTGCGGCCAATCTTAGCCCGAACTCCGGCAAGCTGTTTGCCGGTCCGGGAGAAACACCACCCCTTGATAAGAAGGATTTCCCGATTCGTCGTCCAGCATTTCGGCAAGTCGAGCGCAAAAGCCAGATCGGAACTATTCGTCTTGTCACGCGATCGCCGGCGGGAACTGTTGAACAGTTTCCAAATCGGTTTCACGACTCGCCAGGCGGCGGAGCGTTGAATCTGCTCGAGCAGTTGCTCGCGCCCCTTCAGCTTTGACGTCGCGTCGGCTCGCCGCACTTTCTGGTCCCAGGCTTCCCGTTCGGCGCGCTC
>JBBRMO010000237.1:0-3833 GCA_038230815.1 Chthoniobacterales bacterium | reverse complement strand
GCCCTGGGTCTTCAGCACGCCCGCGCCGGCGATCGTGCCGCCCGCGTTGATGTTGACGCTGGCATTGTTGATGATGAGCGCACTCGTGAGCGACAACGACGAACCACTCGTAACCGTTAGAAGGGCGATGCCGTCAAGAATGGTGCTGCTCGCGGGGGTTACGGTAGTGCTATTGAGGACGCGTACGGCCGCTGTCGGCCCGCCACTGTTGTAGGGACCGGTGCCGGCGATCGTCTGCGTCGTCGAGGCGGCGCCTGCCACCCCGTTGAAATCCAATGTGCCACCGGTGGTGTTAGCCACCGCGCCGTTGTTGGTGAAGGTCGTGCCCTGAAACTCGAGAAAGTTGTTGTACATGTTCAGCGTGCCGTTGACCGTCAGGTCGCCAGTAAAGCGGGTTGTATCAAGTTGAACCGTCGTCCCGAGTGAAATCGTGACATTATCAGCGGCTCCGGGAATGCCGGCGCCACCCCAGGTGGCCGCGTTGCCCCAGCTACCGGACTGCGTGCTGGCGAAATTTGCCGCGTGGACCTGCCCTGCCCACGCCAGCGCGCTCAAGGCTATGGAAAGCGATAGCCATTTACCGATGCAGTGATTCGTTTTCATATTATTTGTCGCGTCCGCCAGCTCAAGCGCTGTTGCCAGTCTCAACGGGGTCCAGTTTTTTAAACCGAGCGATTGCCGTGTAATTCTTGTTCCCATAAAGAAGGTCCTCCACCGCTAACGCGGAAAAGGTTGGTAAAACCGCGCAGGAAACCGGAAAATATTTTTAGGGTGACTGATTCCTCACAGCCAGACGTGACGGCGCTGCTTTGCCGGTGGAGCGCGGGGGACGAGAGCGCGCCGGAAGAGTTGATGCCGCTGGTTTACCATGAATTGCGGAACCTGGCCCGCCGCCATCTACAACGGGAACGCGGCGACCACACTCTGCAGCCCACCGCGCTCGTCCACGAAGTGTATCTGCGCATGGTCGACCAGAGCCGCGTCCAGTGGCAGAATCGCGCCCAGTTTTTCGGGATCGCCGCGCAGCTCATGCGAAGAATTCTTGTCGATCACGCCCGGGCTCATGTCGCCGCGAAACGTGGGGGCCAGGCCGAACGCATTTCTCTGGAAGATGTTCAGATTTCCCCTGAGGTCCGTGCGGCCGAGCTTGTGGAACTGGACGCCGCGTTGACGGAGCTCGCCGTTGTGGACAACCGGAAAAGCCGGATCGTCGAGCTGCGATTTTTTGGCGGGTTGAGCATCGATGAAACGGCCGAAGTGATGGGCGTGAACTCGGCCACGGTGCGGCGCGATTGGACTGTGGCCAAAACGTGGCTCCATCACCGTCTCCGGGCAGCCTGAGCTTCGACGCCTTTCGATGAAAGCGGAATGGCGCCGGATCGAAGAAGTTTTTCTCGCGGCGCTGGACGAGCCGGTAGAAAAACGCGCCGCTTTTGTCGAAACCGCGTGCGGAGATGACGCCTCGCTTCACGAAGACGTGAAGGCGATGCTTCGTTCGCATGAGGAGACCGGAGATTTCCTGGAAACCCCCGCGTATCAGACGAACGCCGAACTTCTCGCCAATCAGACCGGTGCGCTGAAAATCGGCGAGCAGCTCGGCGATTACCGCATCCATTCGATCCTCGGCGAAGGTGGGATGGGCGAAGTTTATCTGGCCGAAGACTTGTCGCTAGGCCGGAAGGTCGCGCTAAAGCTCGTCCGGTCCGGGTTCGGAGGCGCGAATCTTCTTAGACAATTCCAGCGCGAGGAACGCATTCTCGCCGGCCTCACTCATCCTAACATCGCGCGGCTCTACGGCGGATCAGTCACTGAGGGAGGCGTTCCCTATTTCGTGATGGAATACGTCGAGGGCGAGCGCCTCGATGCCTTTTGCGCCACGCGTCAATTGGCCATTCGCGAACGCCTCGAAATCTTTCGCAAAATCTGCGCGGCCGTTGCCTATGCTCATCAGCATCTCGTCATTCATCGTGACCTGAAGCCGGCAAATATTCGCGTGACGGCCGAGGGCGAACCGAAGCTGCTCGATTTCGGAATCGCGAAGCTCCTCGAGGAAGAGAGCTCCGCGGCTCTCGAGCAAACGTTGACGCTGACCAGCGCGATGACGCCGGATTATGCCAGTCCCGAACAACTCCGTGGCGAAGCGATGACGACTGTCACCGATGTTTACAGCCTTGGTGTGGTTCTCTTTGAGCTGCTCACAGGACAAAAGCCGTATCGGACGAAAAGTCGCCGGATCGAGGACGTAGCACGTGCGATTACGGAACAGGAACCCACGAAACCCAGTAACTCGGTAGCCAGAGACAATTCGAAAAGCGAAAAGCGAAAATCGAAAATCCTCAAAGGGGATCTCGATAACATCGTGCTGAGGGCGATCCGAAAGGAACCGGCGCGCCGTTATTCCTCCGTCAGCCAGTTCTCGGAAGATATCCGACGTCATTTGGAAGGTTTGCCGGTTCTCGCTCGCAAAGACATGTTCGGTTATCGCGCGGCGAAGTTTTTCCGGCGAAATCGGATCGGCGTCTCGGCTGGGGCGCTCGTCGTCCTGGCGATTGTTGCCGGGTTGTTCGTTTCGCTCTGGCAAGCGAAGCAAGCGCGGGTCCAACGTGACGTGGCTCAACGCATCAATAGCTTCCTCCAAAACATGCTCGGTTCCACCTCTCCGGAGATGAAAGGAATCGATGTGAAGGTTTCCGATCTGCTCAACGACGCGTCGAGTCGCGCCAGAATGGAGCTGGCCGAGCAACCGGAGGTCCAGGCGGATATCTTAATGGCGATTGGGCGCACTTACATCAGCCTCGGCCAACTAGACAAAGCAGAATCGGATCTGCGCGCTGCGCTCGAGGTGAGCTTGAAAATCAATGGCGAATTGCATCCCACGACCGCTTCCACGATGGGTTGGCTCGCGCTGGTGCTCTCGAATCGCGACAAACCCACCGAGGGGGAACCGATTGCGCGAAAAGCGGTCGAGCTTCAGCGGAAACTCCACCCCCGCGGTCACGAGGATCTCGGGGTAGCGCTTTACGCTCTCGGCTCGAACCTGCTCGCGAAAAACCAACCGAAAGCCGCGCAGCCAATCCTCGCCGAAGCCGTCGAGTTAATCAGGAAACACCTCGGCGAAACGCACGGCTACTACATCACGTCACTCGTAATGCTGGCCGCCGCCCACGAAAGAGCGGGCGAAACCGAGACCGCCGAAGGAATCTATCGCACCGCGATTGAAGTGGGTCGCAGGGTCCCAGCCCGGTATCGCATTTTTCTCGCCCAGGCCCAGGCCTATCTCGGATTCCTTCTCTCTAACAAAGCCGCTTACTCGGAAGCCGAAACGGTCCTTCGGCAGAGCGAAACTCTTTACCGTGAGCTCTATGGAGGAGACGCCAACTACAGCGTCGGCGCGATCCAGGCACAGCTCGGCGCCAACTATTTTCTCCAGGGCGATTATGCCAGGGGCGAGGAGGAAAGTAAGAAGGGCCTCGATTCACTCCGAAAATTCCTGGGACCGGAGCACTCTTTTACCGTCAACACCTCCGCGACCCTCGGGCTCACTTTGACCCGCGCCGGGCAACCCGTGGAAGGCGAGTCTTACCTGCGGGAGGCGTTGGCTATTCGACAAAAACTCTTGCCAGCTGGCGATCCCGTGATCGCTCAGACGATGAGTGCGTTAGGCGAATGCCTGACAGCGCAGCGACGCTATGCGGAAGCCGAGCCGCTCCTCGTTGACAGCTACCACGAACTCATAGCGAAGGTCGGCGATCAAGAGAAGCGCACCATCTACGCGCGCCAGCGACTCGCGAACCTTTACGACGAGTGGGGCAAACCGGACGAGGCTCGGCTAT
>JBBRMO010000236.1:0-3854 GCA_038230815.1 Chthoniobacterales bacterium | reverse complement strand
TTTTTCTTTTGACCACTCTTTTCCCGTGAATGATGATTTCAAAATTCTATTGGAGTTCTTCGATGGCGATGTCCCGGAAGTTGCCGGACGTTCGGTCGAGCCAATGCCAGCCGAGCTCCGGGAAAAGATAGCCAGGTTCGCCAGCGGGAAATGCACCGAAGAAGAGCGGGTTGAAATGAAAACAATTCTTCAGAAACAACCTCAACTGATCCCGGCGCTCGTCTCCGAAACCAAGGCACTCAGACAGGCGCCGGAATGAAGGCGACCCGCGCGAATTTTCTTCCTGAGCCGCGCTTCGTTCCGTTGCGGCCGGCGCTGCAGGAACATCTCTCGAAACTCGGGCTGGCGGTCACGCCCGAAAATTTCCAGAGCATTTGCGACGACATGTTACTGAAGTTGTTAAAGGAAACCTTTGCCCGGATCGGCGCCGAAGAAGGCAGCATCTGGCTGCTGGACCAGGAAAAACAGCACCTCGTCGTCGCTTACAACAGCGGTCCGAATACGGCGAAAATCATGGGATTCAAACAACCGGTGAGTAAAGGTATTGTCAGTCTGGTCGTCGCCAGCGAGCATCCTTTTGTTGAGAACCAGGTTTACAAAAACGCGAAGCATAGCAAAACGCTGGACGAAAAGCTGCACAAGATGACCTATGCCATGATCGCGGTGCCGTTTTACTTTTTAAATGAAGTTCGTGGGGTTATTTCGTGCGTGCAGCTTCTCGATGTCGAAATTCAGGGCGGCAAGGCGGCGCCCACGGGAGACACACCTCCCGGTTTCGGTCCGCCCGAACTGAATGCCATCCAAACGATCGCTGCGGTAGTCAGAGACTTGATTGATTATCGGCTTCTCGGCACTGCTGTAGGATGGAACCGCCTCTAACGCCCTCCCCTGGCCCTTTCCGTCTCGACGAGGCACGCCGCGCCTTGGAAAACGGCACGGGCAAAGGTGTGCGAATTGCCGTAATCGATTCCGGAGTCGAAATCGATCATCCCGCACTGCCCGGACTTATTCTCATCGACGATTTGCATGTCGTGGATGCCGGAGTTCAGATCGAAGTGAAGCCGGGCGATGGCACCGACGTCTATGGTCACGGCACTGCGGTTACGGGAGTTATTCGGCGGATTGCACCGGACGCGCAAATCGGCAGTATTCGTGTCCTCGGCGCCAATCTCGGCTCGCGGACAGTCATTATTCGGGAAGGCGTCCGCCAGGCGATTGATCGGGGCTACCATATTTTGAATTGCAGTTTCGGCTGCGGCCTGCCGGAACATATCTTTCAGTACAAAGAGTGGATTGATGAAGCCTACCTGAAAGGTATCCACGTCGTTTCCGCGTGTAACAACTACGACTTCACCACGCCGGAATGGCCCGGTTATTTCCCAAGTGTGGTCACGACGAACATGGCTCGCTTCGATGAAGACCACACCTTCTTCTACAAACCCGGTCACCTCGTCGAATTTGCCGCCCGCGGCGTCGATGTAACTCTCCCCTGGAACAATCACGCTACCAAGGAGGTCACCGGGAGCAGCTTTGCCGCGCCCATCATGAGTGCCTTACTGGCGAGGCTCATTTCCGAAATGCCTGATCTGGCGCCGTTGGAGGCCAAATCAATCCTGCACCGGCTTGCCATTCCCTGGCGGAGCGAGGTGACCGCGCCTAATGTCGTCACTCCAGGCGACGCTCCCGCTGCACCGGTAGCCCGGGCGGGCCGTCCGCCTCCGTCGTAACATCGATGACTGGTGCGTCTCGAAACGATGCGGAACTCATGTTCGTGTCGATTGTCGCCGGCCCTTCTGGAACCACTCTCCTGGAGAGGATTAATGCAGGTTCGGCAAGCCGTCGAATGGGTGTGCTAACCAGCAGAGAAAAGAACGCACCGCTGGCGGGACTGACCCTTTTTCACGAACCGCCTGGATCCGATCCGACCCGGCTCGTTCGCGCCATCAGAGCCATCGTGGAACAGGGAACGATCGATCATCTCTTCGTCGAATGTGAGCCTGATCGGCCTCCCATGGCTTATGCCTCTCTTTTTTTGCCGAGCGATAGCTCTCACCAATCATTGACGGACGTAGCGCGCCTGTCTGCTACTGCGTTGGCGATCGGGTCGGAGAATCTGCTGCATGCGCTTCTCGACCGGAAAGCGGCTTCCCTATCGACCTGCTTTCTCGTCGAGCAGATAGAGTTCGTTAGTGACATTTTCCTCGAAGGCGCTTCCGGCGACCGGGATTTTGAAACGGCGCGCTCCATCGTGCGTGCCCTCAATCCGGTAGCGCTCGTTTCACCGCTTTCCTCGTCGGCCGTGGGCAGGTGGTGCGAGCCTCATTCTGCGGAGTTTGATTTCGATGCAGCCTTGAATGCCGGCGGGTGGAGGCAATTGCTCGATGGCGAGCAACTAAGATTCGATCCTGATAGCAATATCAACGCCTTCGCCTATCGGGCGCGGCGCCCTTTTCATCCCGAACGATTCTGGACCCTGCTCCAACATCAATTGCGAGGCGTTTTCCGCGCCAAAGGCTTTTTCTGGCTCGCCACTCGCATGGACGGAGTGGGAGGACTTAATCTCGCCGGGGCCGAATTGCATTGCGCATCGGCCGGCGCGTGGTGGGCCGCCCAGGATGAGCATGTCCGCGAGTCCAGGATGCCGGAGCGCACTCGCCTCGAGTGGCAGGAACCCTTCGGCGATCGGCGCCAATCGTTCGCTCTCATGGCGATCGGGATCGATCGGAAGGAACTTCAGGCTCAGCTTGATTCCTGCCTGCTCACGGAACCGGAAATGGCTGGTGGCCCAGACAGTTGGCAGGAGTTTGCCGACCCCTTTCCTTCATGGGCGCATCATGATCATGGACACGATCATGCCTGCGACCATGAGCATGGCTCGGACGAGCACGATTGTTGTCATCATTGAGCGCCGCGGCGCGCAAAAATCTCTGGTCAGCCGGATAGCCATCGGCTAATAGGTTCCAGTCGTCTTCCAAAGAAGGGCGCGCTGCTTTTACACGTGTCTGACCTGCCTGAAGTTAAGAATGCTCCCAGCGCGACCGTCGCCCTCCACGAACTCTGGCGACGGCGAACGGAATGGATCGAGGACGTCGAGGCGGTGCACGCCTTC
This sequence comes from Chthoniobacterales bacterium, assembly GCA_038230815.1. Lineage (GTDB taxonomy): Bacteria > Verrucomicrobiota > Verrucomicrobiia > Chthoniobacterales > UBA10450 > AV80. Next base: position 745 of record JBBRMO010000236.1, on the reverse strand, counting down.
GTCAAACGGGCTCTCTCCGCTGGGGAATTTCTCACTGCCTATGACGCCGCCGCGGCAATCATTGAAACCAAGCCGGATGACGACTGGCTCCGACAGCGCATGGCTCTTGCCCTGGCCCAAATGGGATCATCGTCTCGCGCCCAGGATATCCTTAAGGCCCTCGTTACCAAGGATCCGACCAATCGTGAAACCTTGAGTATTCTGGGAAGAACCTACAAGGACCAATGGTGCGCTAATCCAGCTAATGAGCAATACCTTCGCCAGGCCTTTGACTGCTACAATCGTGCCTTTGAAGTTCCGCCGCCTGATTCCTACCCCGGAATAAATGCGGCAACGATAGCTGTTCTTCTCAAGGAAACGGACAAGGCGAGCCGCATAGCTCGGACTGTGCTGGGGATTTGCCAGCGGCAACCGGACGATTACTGGAAGCACGCAACCGTGGCGGAAGCACTGGTTGTCCTGGGCGACGCCGACGGCGCCAAGCAGGCCTATCGCGCAGCGGTCGCCGCGGAAAGCGACAACTTACGCGCTTTCTCTTCTACTCGAAAGCAGGCCCGCGTCCTCTCCCGCCAGCTCTACGGTCGCGCAGACGCCTTCGACGAGTGCTTCCCAATCCCGAAGCTTGTTGTTTTTTCCGGCCATATGATCGACGCCCCCGATCGCCGAAGTCCGCGATTCCCGCTGTCCAAGGAAGGGGAGATAAGAGAGCTTCTCGAAAAGCAACTGGCCGCGATGAATGCCGGCA
>JBBRMO010000235.1:0-3870 GCA_038230815.1 Chthoniobacterales bacterium | reverse complement strand
GCGGGGTCGGTTTTTCGAGACTGCGCGATGCACTTTCGATCATGTCGGCCAGGCTGATAATTGCGCTCTCCCTGGTCTGCGGCTTCGGCCCGCTGTAGCGGAAGGTTTCCTCACTCACCTCGGGCACATCTTCTTCGCGCAGGTTCATGATCTTGCCGCCGGTGCGCGCATCTTCCTGTTGCTGGAGCGCGCGCTTGTAAAAGTAATAGACCAGCGAGGTGCCGTGGTGCTCCTGGATGATATCTATGATCTGCCGGTTCAAGCGGTGTTTGAGCGCGAGGTCGACCCCTTCCTTCACATGCGCGATGATGATCAGCGCGCTCATCGTCGGCGCCAGATCATCGTGCGGATTGCGCTCGAAGTTCATGTTCTCGGTGAAGTATTCAGGTTTCATCAACTTGCCTACGTCGTGGAAATACGAGCAAACGCGGCAAAGCGTTGCGTTCGCGCCGATCGATTCCGCGGCGGCCTCGGCCAGGTTCGCAACGACGAGACTGTGGTGATACGTGCCTGGAGCTTCGATCGTCATCCGGCGCAGCAGCGGATGATTCAGGTCGGAAGCTTCCAGCCAGGAGATATCAGTCGTCACCTGGAAGAGATGTTCGAAAATGGGCAGGACCCCACCGACGATCGTCGCGGTCAGGATCCCGTTCCCAATCGCGAGCGCGCTTTGGATTCCGAGCATCTTCCAATCGATCGTATTCGGTGAAAGGAAATCGATCGGGCCGATGATTCCGAAGGTCATCGACAAAAGCCAGATGGCGATGCCCACGCCGAAACCGGCGCGAATGAGGCGGCTCCGGCGACGCACCTGCAGGGTAAGATAAACCGCGGTAAAGCCGCTGATCAGACCACAAACGAGCAAGGGTGCATCGACTTTTCCGAAGAGAAGGCTGCTCCAGAGGCTGACGAAAACCGAGGCATAAAGTCCGTGGTTACGACCGAGGAGAACGCTGAGCAACAAGGGCGCGAAGGCGTAAGGCGCAATCAATCCAACCGTCTCCGGCCGGAGGAAACCGAACGAGCCGCTGTTGCAAAGGACGAGAAGGAATTTTGTGGCGGCGAGTTGGACGAAAATGGCGCCGAAGACAAGGAACACGCGGGAGCTTCGGAGGAACGTGGTCGGCTGATTAATCCAGAGCTGCGTCAGGGCGGTGGCGAAAAAGAGCAGCGAAATGACAAAGTTCTTGGTCGGCTCGGGTTGCTGGCCTCCAAAAATCAGGACGGCCAATCCGGCGACGAAAGCCGCGAAGATAAAATACTTTGTGGGGGTGGCGAACTCCAGGCTGTGGAGGAGTTCGTTCCTGGTGCGGCGGCGGCGCATTTTGCGCGAAGCGAGGCCGCGCTTGATAAGTCGGCTGCGTTTGAGGAAATCGAGCATGGCGCTACTTGCGCGAACCCGGCGCCAGGTTCGCGGGCGACCGGTGCTGTTGATACGCGCTGATGACGGCGCGGACGAGTTCATGCCGCACGACGTCGCGTTCGTTGAAATAGACGAACGAAATTCCCGGCACCGTCTTTAAGGCCTGGAGCGCTTCGACAAGGCCGGAGCGTTTGTTCGCAGGCAAATCGATTTGCGTTACGTCGCCCGTCACGACGCACTTGGAGTTCGGACCCATCCGCGTCAGGAGCATGAACATCTGTTCTGTGGTCGTGTTTTGCGCTTCGTCCAGAATGATAAACGCGTTACCCAGGGTCCGGCCCCGCATGTAAGCGAGGGGCGCGACCTCGATCGTCTGCCGCGCGACCGAACGTTCAATCTCTTCTGCGTCGAGCATGTCCCGGAGCGAATCATAAAGCGGGCGGAGATAAGGAGTAATTTTTTCCTGCAAATCGCCTGGAAGAAAACCGAGCGCCTCTCCGGCCTCTACCGCCGGCCGGGTCAGGATGATACGACTGACCTGCTCTTTCTTTAGCGCCGCCACGGCCATCGCCACGGCGAGATAAGTCTTACCCGTTCCAGCTGGCCCGACGCCAAACACAATGTCGTTCTTCTGGATTGCCTCAACATAGTTGCGCTGTCCGATGGTGCGCGCCACGATCGGCGCCTTCCGCGAAGAGGTCACGATCTTCACGTCCACGACGTCGTTGAGATTGTCCGGGCGGGATTCGGTCACGGAATTAAGAGCATAGTTGAATTCGTGCCTGTGGATGTCCACGCCTTTTTGCCGGGCTTGCTCGAGCTGTTCGAACACGCGCTGGGCCCGGTCCACCTGGCCCGATTCGCCTTCCAGCTTCACCCAGCCTTCGCGGGTAGTGACTTTGACCCCGAGCGAATCCTCCAAGGTCTTCAGGAGCTTGAGATCATTCGCGTAGAGCATTTGCACGGAGCGTGCGCTATCGAACTGCAAGGTGCGCGTTTCTGTCATTTCGAGGAAGGGTGATTAAAAATCACCCCGGCGATTGCAAAAAGCCGCTCCCTGGGGAGACGATGCCACTAGCGAAATCCGTAAACAAGCGCCCAGTGGGTCCGTTCTTCCGGCGACTGCTCGATCTCCACGATGATGAAATAACTGCCGGTGCTTTTCGGGGTGATATGGGCGGCGGCGAAATGGCCTTTCTCCCAGCTATCCGGCATCTCCGCCAGTTTTCCCTCGGAATCGTAGATGTGGACAGAAACCTTGGCCGCTTCCACTTCCGTGCCGAGCCAGAACCAGTATTCGTTTCCTTTAAAGAGTTGCTGCCGCACCGCCTTTTTTTCACCGGCGCCCAGATCGCCTCCCCAATAATCCTCCCGGACCTGGAAACCCTCTTTGACGTACGGTTCCGCGGCCTGAAGCGCAAAGGATTGCGCGTCGTCGACCGAAGCGCGTCCGACCGGCACGGCGACAAGAGCCAGCGCGACCAAAATCCCGGCGCGCCACGCTGTTTTGAGAAAGTGAGTCATGAGGGATTCAGGGGGTTTTCTTGGCAATGGCATCGCCGAGGCGGGTCGTGATTTCGTTAATTTTCTTAACCGACGCCGCCGGAATATGCGCGTCTCCCACGTCGATCAACGGCCGCACTTCCACCAGGGCGGCGTGGATATCCTGGAGCAGTTTTAAATTGAATTCCGGCATCGCCTGCAACCGAGTCTCGAAATAATTGAGCAAATCCGGCTGATGAAGGAGCTCCGAGCCTTCCTCGGAATAACGTTTCGTCACCACAGCAGTCAGAACCTCCGTGCCGCGCAGCCAGCCTCCGAGGCTGACGAGTTGCGACAGTTTTTCGTCGTGCACCTCGTTCATCGCCTGCTGAACGCTGTTCTGGGTCCGGTCGAGTTCCTGGCGAACGCTGGCCCAATTGCGCCGGTCGGCTGCGTCCGTAATCGCCTTGGCGTGCGCCGTGATCGAACTGCTCACCCCGATAGCCTTGGATAAGTTCAGCACCCGCTGGCCGATTTCCTTTACCGTCGGCGCGTCCTCCGCCTGGACGGCGATAAAGCCGTCGGCAATCACCGCGCCGAGAAGGAGGGCGATCCGGGGCCGCTCGGTGAAATTGGCCCCCTTGTCGTTGCGGACATACTCCCGCCAGTTAACGCCCCCGAGTTTGTTGAGCGCACCGAAAACCTCATTGGGCAACGGCACGACAACGTCCTCGACCTTTTTGGAAAACTGTTTCACGTCCACGTGCTTGGGGGCCTCGACCGCCTGGGCCGAGAGCGAAAGGGCCGCGATCACGGCGAGAGTAAGTTTGGGAATTTTAGCGAATGGTATCATCGGGCTCTTCGACTGTTGATTTCGCCTTCGTATTCAGGATTAATGAGTCACTCTAGGCAGAAGTCTGTAACGCACAAATTGACCCGCCCAAGATTTTGACTATGAATCGAATGAACCTCCCAAGCTGGTGGCATCGGCTGGGATTTCTTTTCTCTCGGCAGGCTTGCCAATT
>JBBRMO010000234.1:0-3876 GCA_038230815.1 Chthoniobacterales bacterium | reverse complement strand
GGAAGTGGGGAAGAAAGGGGAAGGGAGAAGGGGAGTCAGAAGTCAGAGGTTCGCCGCGGCGAATCCGTCCCGCCTCAGGCGGGCGGATCGGAGGAGATAAATCGGAGGTCAGACCGTCGGACGAATAACCAATAACTACTTTCTTGGCTTCTCCGCGTAGCCGCCGGTGTAGGAACCTTCGCCGGCGCCGTAACCGTGGGAGGCGTAGTAATAATAGTAGTCGGTGCCGCGGTTGCGGGGGAGACGATTGAGAATGACTCCGGCGGGCCGGCTGCCGGTTCCGGCAAGAAGCATAACGGCGCGTTGAACGGCGTTGCGAGCGGTGCGTTTCGCCCGAACGACCATGCAGACGCTCTGGACGTATGGGGTCATCAGCAGGGTATCGCTTACCGCCAGAACGGGTGCGCTGTCGATCACGACCCGATCAAACTCTTTCGCGGCTTCGGCGACGAGCTGGGCAAAAGAAGGACCGCTCAGTAACTCCGCCGGGTTCGGGGCGCGCCGTCCACCTGCGAGCACGGAAAGCTGTCCGCCGGTGGCGGTCACAGTGCCGCCGGGGGAGGTCGACGCGGTGCCAATAATGTCCACATCGCGCGCGGAGACGGCGCGGACGGCGTCGGACAGAGCAACCTTTCCGACGAGATAATCGACAATACCGTGTTCTTCTTCCCCGTTGGTTTTAACAGCGTCTCCGCCGGCTGGGCCGACCTCGCGGAAAATCTTGTGCAGACTCGGCCGGCGCAGGTCGCCGTCGATGAGCACAACGCGGTGCCCTTGTTGGGCGAGAGAAAGGGAATAATTTGCGCTGGTGAAACTCTTCCCTTCGTTAGGCAGGGCGCTGGTGAAGAGAAAAACTTTGCGTTCGGTCTCGGGGCCAAGGAGCGAAAGAGAGGCGCGCAAATTGCGGAACGCTTCCGCGGCGGGGCCTTCAGGCGCTTCGGCGACGAGGCGATAACTTATCGTGCCAGCCGGCAGCTCGCCATTCTGTTGCGGACCGCTGGACTTCTTCTGTGAGATTTCCGGAATGGCGGCGAGCACGGGGAGGCCCAGGGTTGTTTCCGCCTGGTCCACCGTTTTGACCGATCGGTCGAGCGCGTTCATCCCGAAGATGGTGGCGAGGCCGGCAGCGATTCCACCCAGCAGTCCCAGGGCGATGGTTCTCATCGTGTTAGGACTAACCGGCGCGCCGGGCAAGGGTGAATGTTCGATCACGCTCACCGCGTTCGTCTTTGTTCCCTTGGTCAAGTCGGTCTCCTTGATCTGGCGCAGGACGCTTTCGTAAAGGGCGCGGTCGGTGTCGGCCTGGCGCGCGAGTTCGGAATAGCCGATCGCCGCCTTGTTCAGCGCGAGAGCGGCTTTTTCCTGGTCGCCCGCGGCGGCTCGCAAGGATTCTTCGGTGGCGCGCGCCTGCTCGATGGCATTTTTCAAAACCGCGGGTTGTTGCAGCACGGTGGCCTTGAGGGCCGCGCGCGTTTCCGTGAGCGCGGCTTTCGCAGCGAGCATGCGCGGATGTTTCTCTTTGTACCGCTGAGCCAGCGTCGCGAGAGCAGCTTCGACCTGCGAGACATCGCGGCGCCGTTCGACGACCGCAGGAGCGGCGGCGATGCTCGGCACCGCGAGCAAGGCCTCAAGATTATCGCCGGCCTGTTCGATCTGCGCGAGCTCCCCTTCAAGACGCATCCGTTCGGTCTTTGCGACCGTCGCTTTCGTATTGAGATCCTGGAGTTTTTCTTCAACGCCGCCGCGGATGCCGGTGTTCTGGCCGGTGTTGGAATTGGCGCCGCCACCGAGCTGGAGAGCGTCGGGCGTTTTCGCTTTGTATTCGGCGACCGCCGCCTCGCTCTTGGCCAGGTTTCCTTTGAGGCGTTCCTCTTCCTCGAGCAAATAACGCAAGGTATCTTCGGCGAAGTTGGCGCGCCGCTCGATCGAGCTGCGAATGTACTCGCGACCGACTGCTTCGGCGAGGCGCTGGGCCAGGGCTGGATCCTGATTCACCACGTACAAATCGATCAGGCGCGTGCCGCGGCGAACGACCGGCTTGACCATCGTCGACAAGGCGCCGCCCAGAGCCTGTTCGGTCTGGGTCAGCGCGGTTTCAGAGGATTTCGCATTTTCCTTTTTCGGGTTCGGGGCCGTTCCCTTGGTAACGCCGAGGAGTGCTTTGCCGTCGTCGTCGGCCAGACCTTCCGAACGGATGACCCGGGCGAGTAGGGTCCGGTTGGTCAGGTTCTGTTCGATGGTGCGGAGGGCGTCCTGACTGGCGAGGAACATTGATCTCATCCGGCTGGCGCCGTCGTCGGCGCGGACGAGGGTAGGTTCCTGAACGTCGACTTCGAGAACGATGTGGCCCTGGTAAAGTTTTGGGGTGCGGGCGAGGTAGCCGAGGGCGAGAAACAATCCTGCGACGGTGCAAAGAATCAGGATCCAGAGTTTTTCCAGAACGGTGTGCCAGAGGTGGCGAAAATCTGCCTTGCTCCGAGTCTCGTAACCAACATTACCTAACGAGGGCCTCGACGAGGCCAGGGCCGGTTCGGGCGAGGCCGGACCTTCGGAAACGATGGGACTATTCATGCGGGCGCGTCAAAAAATGCTTTCGCCGACGGTGATGGTGTCGCCCGGCAATACCTTGAAATTGTTGTTCGAACCGCCAGTGCCGCGCGCGACGCGTTTTCCGTCGACCTTTAAAACTTCATCGCCGTTCGCTCCGTGACGGCGGACCGTGATTCGTTCGGGCGCGGCAATGCGGGTGTAGCCGCCGGCCATGGCGACTGCTTCGAGAAGATCGATCCCGCCAGGGCTGCCATCGGGCATCTCAAAACTACCGGGCCGATTGACCTGACCGAGGACGGTGAAACGGCGTTTGGCATAGCTGACGAGCATGACGTTGACCTTGGGATTCACAAGGTAATCGCGCGCATACAGTTCCGTCACGCGGGCTGTCGCCTGGGTGAGGGACAATCCCGAAAGATGAACCGATCCGAGGAGCGGCAGGCTCAGATTTCCTTCGGCATTGAGACGGCCGTTGGTGCGTAGATCGTCTTCGCCGAAGACTTCAACGGCAACCTGATCGTTCGCGCTTAAGACATAACCGGACGGCGCGGTCACGGAATTGGTCGAGACGCTCGGGCCGTTGGAGACTGGGGGTGGAGATGCCGCGAGAAGATTGTGGGCGGCCGACGATTGCGGAGCGGGGCTCGGCGATTGGGCGCGTATCTCGGTCGGGGTGAAAAGTGTGGCGACAAACGCGACCCAGATGATCACGGCGAGGGCCGGGAAGAGACGACGAGAGACCGTTCGCCTAGAACTCGAGAGTGCTGCGAAGTCCGACCTGGTTGTCATGGAAACTAAATGCGTCGAATGAGCTGTCATTTACGCGGTGCAAATAATACGCGCCCACGGTCCAGAATCTAGTGACACTGACTGCAATCGAGGGTTGGATAAAAAAGTAATCGTCGTTCCGGCTGGGTCCGGCAGAGCCGAGCGTGCTGAAGTAATCTGATTTTTCGTACCCGCCATTCAGCCCGATGAAAAAACGCCGGAGGAATCGTTGTTGCACGCCGATACTCAGGTTCGTGACCGAATAATCCTGGGCTACCAGGACCGCGGAGTTCAACGTCCGTCGGTTGGCCGTGATCGAAATCTTGGTCCCGTCGAAAGGCGTGTAGTTCATGGCGATTTCGAATACCGGCGAAACCTCCTGGCCCCGCTGGTCGCCATCGAACTGGCGGAACTCGACGCCGACCGAGCCGGCAAAATCGATTTTTCCCGAAGCCTGATAGGAGAGCCGCAAATTCACCTGCTCAAAGGTTTGGTCGGGGTTCGGCGCGTCGACCCGATTGGTGCCGAAGGTACCGCCGAGACCTGCGACGACCTTAT
>JBBRMO010000233.1:0-3890 GCA_038230815.1 Chthoniobacterales bacterium | reverse complement strand
GACGGGTGGTCGAAAACTCCGGCCGCCGAACGGTCACGTCTTCTTCTCCGGATTGCCGACTTGATCGAGCGCGATCTCGAAAAACTCGCGCGGGCCGAATCGATCGACACGGGCAAACCCCTTTCGCTGGCGCGGAGTCTCGACATTCCGCGCGCCGCCAGCAATTTTCGCTTCTTCGCCACCGCGATCCTTCACACTGAGAACGAGGCGCACGTCACAGTTGGGGTGGCATTTAATTATACCTTGCGCCAGCCGCGTGGCATCGCGGGTTTGATTTCGCCCTGGAACCTGCCGCTCTATCTGTTGAGCTGGAAAATCGCGCCCGCCCTCGCCGTGGGTAACACCGCCATTGCCAAGCCGAGTGAGCTGACGCCGATGACCGCGTCTCTCCTCTGCGAGATTTGTCTTGAGGCAGGCCTGCCGAAGGGCGTTCTCAACATCGTGCATGGCACCGGGCCGAACGTCGGCGCGCCGATCACCGCCCATCCGAAGATCGGTACCATTTCGTTCACCGGCGGTACCGTCACCGGACGCAAAGTAGCTGAAGCCGGAGCGCCCCTGTTCAAGAAGATCTCGCTCGAGCTTGGCGGGAAAAATCCCAATATCATTTTCGCCGACGCCGACCTTGATGCAGCCATCGCCGGCAGCGTTCGCTCGTCGTTTGCCAACCAGGGCCAGGTTTGTCTCTGCGGCTCGCGCGTTTTCGTCGAGCGCGCCGTCTACGGGAATTTCGTCGAACGCTTCATCGACAAAGTTTCCCAACTGAAACAGGGCGATCCTCTGGACGAAGAGACCGAGCAGGGCGCCATCGTCAGCAAGACGCAGCTCGAGAAGGTAAAGTTCTATGTCGATCTTGCGCAGCAGGAGGGCGGTAAGATCGCTCTCGGTGGCAAAGCGCCCGAGTCGATTAACGAGCGTTGCCGCGCAGGTTACTTCTTCCCGCCCACCGTCCTAACCGGTTTGCCCGTCTCCTGCCGGACCAACCGCGAAGAGATTTTCGGTCCCGTCGTTACCGTAACGCCCTTTGAGAGCGAAGATGAAGTGATCGGCTACGCGAATGACTGCGAATATGGTCTGGCTTCGAGCGTCTGGACCCAGAACCTCAACCGGGCCCATCGCGTCGCGGAGAAAATCCATACCGGCACCGTCTGGGTTAATTGCTGGCTTGTCCGCGATTTGCGCGTCCCTTTCGGAGGCATGAAACAAAGCGGCGTCGGCCGCGAAGGCGGCGAAGAAGCGTTGCGATTTTTCACCGAACCCAAGAACGTTTGCATCGCGAAGTAGGCATCCGAGACGCGAAAATCCATGTTGATCCGCGTAATCCGCGGTTCAGAATTGTCCAAAACAAACGGATTCGACCACGAGCAGGAGCACGATTACGAGAGGAGAACGAGAACCATGAGCGGAGTAAGAGTTTTGGTCGGCACGCGGAAGGGCGCGTTTATTCTGACCTCGGATGGGAAGCGGGAGAAGTGGGAGGTCAGTGGACCGCATTTTGCCGGATGGGAGATGTATCACCTCAAGGCGTCACCGGCGGACCCGAACCGGATTTACGCGTCGCAGACGAGCGGGTGGTTTGGGCAAATCATTCAGCGATCCGATGACGGCGGAAAGACGTGGTTCCAGCCGGGTCTGTCGCCGGGGGAACCGACGACCACGCCGGAAGGAATGCCGAAGGGGGAAAGCAATAAATTCGCCTACGACGTGTCGCCGGAAACCGGCCAACCGCTCACGACCCATATGTGGTACGACGGCACCCAGCACCCGTGGGAATTCAAACGGGTCTGGCATCTCGAGCCGTCCTTGGCGGATCCGAATCATGTCTACGCAGGGGTCGAGGATGCCGCGCTTTTCGAATCGAAAGATGGCGGGCAAAGCTGGCGCGAACTATCGGCCCTGCGGGGACATCCCACGGGCGCGCACTGGGCCCCGGGGGCCGGCGGAATGTGTCTCCACACGATCCTGCTCGATCCGAAAAATCCGCAGCGAATTTTCATCGCGATCTCGGCGGCGGGCGCGTTCCGGACTGATGACGGCGGGAAGAGCTGGAAACCGATCAATCGCGGTTTGCATTCGCAATACATTCCCGATCCAAACGCGGAGGTGGGCCACTGCGTCCACCACATCGCGATGCATCCCGCCCGGCCCAATGTTTTGTTTATGCAGAAACACTGGGACATCATGCGGACCGACGACGCCGGCGATTCCTGGCGCGAAGTGAGCGGGAATCTCCCGACCGATTTCGGGTTCCCGATCGACATTCACGCGCACGAACCGGACACGATTTATGTCGTGCCGATCAAGAGCGATTCGGAACATTTCCCGCTCGAAGGCAAGCTCCGCGTTTATCGTAGCCGGACCGGCGGCAATGAATGGGAAGAGCTGACGAAGGGTCTGCCGCAAAAAGATTGCTACGTGAACGTGCTGCGCGATGCGATGTCGGTGGATTCGCTCGATTCCTGCGGGATTTATTTTGGCACGACCGGCGGGCAGGTCTACGCCTCACCCGACGGCGGTGACACCTGGGACGCGATCGTGCGCGATCTGCCGGCGGTGCTGTCGGTGGAAGTGCAGACGCTTGAATAAAGTTGCAGACTGGCGGACTTGAAGGTTGGAGCTTGGAATTTTCGACATGATTCGCGTCGTTCTCCCTCACCACTTGCGCACTCTCGCTCGCGTGGGCGATGAAGTGCAGCTCGAGGTGAAGAACCCGGCGTCGGTGCGTTCCGTCCTCGATGCGCTGGAGGCGAAATATCCGATGCTTCAGGGAACGATCCGCGATCATGGAACCTTGAAACGCCGGCCGATGGTGCGGTTCTTCGTTTGCGGCGAGGACCTGTCACTCGAGTCACCCGATACTCCCTTGCCCGACGCGATTGGGAACGGGAGCGAGCCTTTTTTTGTCATGGGCGCGATTGCTGGTGGCTAGGAAAAATGAAGGAGAAAAAAATCACCTCCGCGTGGAAGAGGGTGGGGTGAGGGTCAACTAACCAGGAAAGAATCATGTGCCGAAACATTAAGACCCTGCATAACTTTATGCCGCCGGCGACCGAGGACGAGGTTCGCGCCTCCGCGATTCAATTCGTGCGCAAGCTCAGCGGTTTTACCAAACCTTCCCAAGCGAACGAAGCGGCGTTCCATCGCGCGGTCGGGGCAGTAACCCGGGTCGCCGAGGAACTGCTGAAATCACTGGTAACGAATGCTCCTCCGCGAGATCGTGAGATCGAAGCGCTCAAGGCTCGAGAGCGGTCGGCAAAACGTTTCGATTCTCCTCCGGTTGTGGCTTGGGTGGGCGAAGAGGAAAGTATCAGAAGCAGCCAACTATGACGGTAGGGTTGCCTTGTACGAAAAACTAGTGGCCACGAACCCGAAGCTGGAACTATTGGTCCCTGCCAGGACAATATTGACCCTTGGACTCCGACTTCTGACTTATGACTGAATCGTTCGAAAGCTCACGCGCGCCGGAACCAGTGGGTGCGTTTCCTCACGCGAAGCGCGTCGGGAATCTGCTTTTTCTCTCCGGCATCGGTCCGCGCACTCGCGGCACGAAAGAAATCCCGGGAGTGACTCTCGATGGCTCTGGCAATGTCGCGAGCTATGACATTGAAACCCAGTGCCGAACCGTGTTCGAGAACGTTCGACTGGTCCTGGAGGATGCAGGCGCCGGCTGGAATGACATCGTCGATGTAGCGGTCTTCCTCACCAACATGAAGAGCGACTTCCCGATCTACAACAAACTCTACGCCGAATATTTTGCCGGTGAAGGCAAGCCGAATCCCACGCGCACCACCGTCGAAGTGACCGCGTTACCGACCCCGATCGCGATCGAGCTGAAAGTGATCGCTGCGCTCCGGTAGGTGGATCGAGCGCTCCGTCGCTCGATGTTAGGG
>JBBRMO010000232.1:0-3892 GCA_038230815.1 Chthoniobacterales bacterium | reverse complement strand
GAAGCGAAGTCAGAATCCTAAGAATAGTTTATGGGACAGAAAGTTAATCCAATTGGTTTTCGTCTCGGGGTAAACCGCGACTGGCGCTCGAAATGGTATGCCTCGCCGCAGGAAATGCCGGCGTTCCTCCACAGTGATCTCAAGATTCGCAATTACGTGAAGAAGAAGCTCCAGTTTGCCGCCGTCTCGAAGATCGTGATCGAGCGCGCCTGGAACAGCATCCGGGTGACGATTTACACGGCGCGGCCGGGGATCGTGATCGGCCGTAAAGGCGCCGAGATCGAGAAGATGACCGAGGAAATTTCGAAGATGGCGCAGGGCAAACAGATCAAGATCGACATTCAGGAAATCAAGACGCCAGAGCTCGACGCCCAGCTGGTGGCGGAAAACGTAGCGCTCCAGATCGAGCGCCGGATTGCCTACCGCCGCGCGATGAAAAAGGCCGTGCAGGTGGCGATGGATTTTGGAGCGCAGGGCATTCGGTTGCGCAGCTCGGGACGGTTGAATGGCGCCGAGATTTCGCGTTCGGAATGGTATCGCGAAGGCAAGGTCCCGTTGCACACCCTGCGGACACCGATCGATTACGGCTTTGCGGAAGCCAATACGGTTTACGGAAAGATCGGCGTGAAATGCTGGCTCTGTAAGAAGGAAGAAGTGGCTCCGGCCGAAGTGCCGTCCTCGCTCCCGCCGCCGCCCGAACCAGTCGGCGCGTAGAAAATTTACCAAAGGAAATATTGCCATGGCCTTAATGCCAAAACGCGTGAAGTACCGGAAGACCCAGCGGGGAAGCCGCAAGGGAACGGCTTCGCGCAATCTGCGGATCGACTTCGGTGAGTTCGGGCTTCAAACGCTTGAGCGGGCCTGGATCACCAACACTCAGATCGAGGCCGCGCGCGTGGCGCTGACCCGCAGCATGAAGCGCAAGGGCAAGCTCTGGATCCGGATTTTCCCGGATAAGTCCGTGACCGCTCGTCCGCCGGAAACGCGAATGGGCAAGGGGAAAGGCCAGCCAGAATACTGGGTGGCGACGGTGCGGCCCGGTAACATTTTGTTTGAACTCGACGGCGTGCCGGAATCGGTCGCGCGTGAATCCCTGCGGCTGGCCGCGGATAAATTACCCGTGCGAACGAAGTTCCTGAGTCGCCACCACGTGGCCGCGGCCTGACGACTATGAAATTCAAGGAGCTAGCAGAAATGAGCAGCGAAGAGCTGCAGACGAAAAAGCGCGACATGCGCCAGGAAAGTCTCCATCTGCGATTGCAACAGCAGAGCGGTCAGCTGGAGCAGCCGAGCCGGTTGCGGCTGCTGCGCCGGGATGTGGCCCGGGTCGAAACCGTGCTTTCGCAGCGCGCTGCCAAAGCCGAAGCCACGAAGGCGGAAAAGAAATAGGTATTTATGGCCGAACCAACTCAGGAGACGAACACCAGCGAGAATGCGACGGCGCGGGGGGCGCGCAAGACGCGGACGGGCGAAGTGATTTCGAACGGGATGAACAAGACGATCGTCGTGCGAACGGTGACGCGAGTGCCGCACGCGAAGTTCGGTAAGATCGTGAAGCAGATGAAGAAATTCTATGCCCACGATGAAGAGAACAAGGCGAAGGCGGGCGACATGGTCCGGATCATGGAGACCCGGCCGATGAGCAAGCTGAAGCGGTGGCGCCTGGTTGAGGTCGTCCAGAAGTAGAGGAAGATTTTTATGGTTTACTTACGATCCAGACTCGACGTGGCCGACAATAGCGGCGCCCGCATGGCGACGATGATTGGCGTGATTGGCAAGGGCGGTGCGCAGTCGGCCGGCATTGGAGACGTGATCGTGGCGAACGTGAAGGAAGCGAGCGCGACCGGCACGGTGAAAAAAGGTGAAGTCATTCGCGCGGTAGTGGTGAGGACACGACAGCCGATCAAGCGGAGCGACGGCTCGGTCCTCCGTTTCGATAACAACGCGATCGTCGTGATCGATAAGGATTTGAATCCGCGCGGCACCCGGATCTTCGGGCCGGTCGCACGCGAGTTACGCGAGCGGAACTTCATGAAAATCGTCTCGCTCGCGCCGGAAGTTTTATGAATCGAATCAAGCTGCACGTCAAAAAGGGCGACAACGTCGAGGTGATCTCGGGGAACTTTCGCGGTTCGTCCGGGAAGGTGCTCGAGGTGATGGCGCGCAAACAGCGCGTGCTGATCGAAGGCGTGCGGATGATCAAGAAGCATCTGAAGAAGTCGCAGGACAATCCGCAGGGCAAGATCGCGGAGCGCGAAGGCCCGATCCACATTTCGAACGTGCGGGTGCTGGAGCGCGGAGAACGCACCGCAAAGGGCAAGGGCACGAAGAAAAAGGCGACGAAAGAAAAAGCGCCGAAGACCAAAGCTTCGAAGGAAACGAAAGAGGAATAGTCAGTGAAGAACGAATTTTACGATCATTACAAGGAGCGGGTGGTGCCAGCGTTGCAAAAGCAGCACGGTTACAAGAACCCGCACCAGGTCCCCAAGGTGGAGAAGGTTGTCATCAACACCTCGGTGGGGTCGCAGTCCGACGTGAAGCAGGCGCTCGAAGACGCCAAAGCCGAGTTGGCCTTGATCAGTGGCCAGAAACCCGCCGAGACGCGGGCTAAGAAAAGCATCGCTAATTTCAAGCTCCGCAAAGACCAGGCCATCGGCGCCAAGGTCACCCTCCGGGGGGAACACATGTATGAGTTCCTCGAACGCCTCATTAAGGCGTCGCTCCCGCGGATTCGCGATTTCCGGGGCGTCTCGCCGAAGGGTTTCGACGGGCACGGCAACTATACGCTCGGAGTTTCCGACCAGTCGATTTTTCCTGAGGTCGAGCTCGATAAAATCAAGCGCAACATCGGATTTGATGTTACCATCGTCACCACTGCGCAGACGAACGAGGAAGCCAAATCGCTCCTGAGCGAAATGGGAATGCCGTTCAGCGACAGGGCCAAGAAGGTCGCCACGGCGACTCCTGAACCAGTCGCAGCCGCGCCAACCGCCTAACCAAGATGAGCACAGTTACAGATCCAATTGCCGACCTTCTCGCCCGAGTGCGTAATGCCGGGGCCGCGCAGAAAACGGAGATGTTTGTTCCCTATTCCAAGATCAAGGCGGAGATCGTGCGCATTTTGAAGGAGGAAGGTTATATCATCGATTACTCGGTCGACACGGAAGCGGCCCATCCTCGGATCAAGATCACAAACAAAATCGCGAACCGGACGAGTACGATCACCGGTTTGAAACGGGTGAGCCGCCCGGGGCTGCGGCGTTACGTCGGCGCGCAGGAAATTCCGCGCGTGCTCGGTGGCATGGGCATATCGATTCTTTCCACGCCCCGTGGCATCCTTTCGGGACGCGAAGCCAAGAAACAAAACGTGGGAGGCGAGCTTCTGGCCTACGTCTGGTAGGACGCTCTGTTTTTATGTCACGAATCGGAAACAAAGCAGTCGAGATCCCCGACAAGGTGAAGGTGAACATCGGCAACGATGGCGCCGTCGCCGTGGAAGGTCCGAAAGGGAAGCTGCAATGGACGCTGCCGCGCGAAATCAAGGCGAGTGTGAAGGACAATCGGATCTCGCTGGGACGGGACGCGGAGACGCGTAATGTAAAGGCGCTCCATGGCCTCTCGCGGAGTCTGGTTCACAACATGGTCCAGGGCGTGAGCGAGGGGTTCTCGAAGAATCTCGAGATCGAAGGAGTCGGATTTAAGGCCGCGGTGCAGGGATCAAACCTGAACCTGAACCTCGGGAAATCACACCCCATCCTGTTCCCCATTCCGAAGGAAATCAAAATTACGGTCACGGACAACACGAAGATCGCGATCGCCGGCATCGACAAGAAACTGGTCGGGCAGGTGGCAGCGGACATCCGCCGCTATTACCCGCCGGAACCCTACAAGG
>JBBRMO010000231.1:0-3898 GCA_038230815.1 Chthoniobacterales bacterium | reverse complement strand
GAAATTGACGAGGCCAAGGGTGACCAGCGCACCTTCGTTGATATCAAGCACGAGGCGGTCTCCGGACTCGATGGTGTAGCGCACGCTCACTTTCGCGTAGCCATGTTTGCGATAAAAAAGTTCGAGAAAAAACGCCGCGTCATCCCCGCGCGCGGGGGTGAGTCCGTACTGGTCGATCGTCGTGATCTGCTCCTTCAATTCCGAGCGAAGTTCTTTCTCCTTAAACGCGTTCTGCCCGCGGAACTCGATCACGCTAGTCCGTTGCGCTTTCTTCTCCTGCTGCTTCTCGACCACCCGCTCGGCTTTGTCCTTTTCCTCCGGCTTAGGGACTCTAACCGCCGTTTGCGCGAGGGCTGCCGCACCGACGAAGGAGAGCGCGATCGCCAGGCAAAACGAGATGAGCTGGAGCCGCGTCGCTCGGTCGATCCGTTTGGGCCGACGCGGCTTGTTATTAGACTCAATAGCGCGGCTCATTTTACTTGAATCGGATCAGGTACTTTATAATGCCGCGAAAATCGCCTCCCACCTGGAGATCGCCAATCAACATGAATTGTTCGTTTAGTTTCAGGCGCGCGGTCGCCGTCTGCTGGCCGGTGCGCGGATCGACATTGCCCACGTCCACCTGTAGTTTGTCGAACACCGAATTGCTTTTGGTCGTATCGCCCTTCTTGAAGACCTTCCGGTAAAGCTGCTGGACCAGGAGCATCGCCGCGCGGCCCGCGAGCACGTTATTGTTGCCTAACAGCTCCTCCCTCGTCGTTCCCGTCGCCAGGAGCGAAATGATTTCTTCCTGCGGCAACGGCGGTTCGCTGGTGAAAAGAGCTTCTGGCGCGAGCGAGGTCCCGTAAACGTAAACATGCACGGTGTAGTCGCGGATCAGTGACGTCCCCTGAATATCGATCTTCGGATTAAACGAGTCGCTCGGGTCGAAAGAGAGCAGTCCGGAGGCAATCTCGAGCCGGCTAAATGGCAAAGTCGCGTCCACCTTCTCCAATCGGACCACCCCCTGCAGCGCCGGATGCAGCCCGGTTCCGGTGAGGTGCAAGTCAACGATCGCGCCCCCATTCGCCAGATTTCCGCGAATCAGGAACGGGTCCTTTGTTGTCACCGCAATATCGAACTTCCAATCACGAATCGGTGGCTGCGGCACGGAAAAATCGGGACGATCCGACGGTGGCTGCGGAGCGGGGCGCCCCGGCAATCCGATCGGGATGAGGTCGATATTTTTGAGCAACGAGCTGTTCGTCAGGGCGACACTGCCGCTGACCGTGGCGCTTTTCAATGGGCCAACAACTTTCAGGTCAGCGTCTGCCCGGGCGGTGAGGGTGTCGTTTCGCGCAACGAGAATGCTTTGGGCCTTGAGCTGAAAATCGAGGTTCGGCTCCGTCAACCTGGGAAAGGTCACCTGGCCGGAAACGCTGAACGGTCCGCCGGCGAGATCGCCATTGAAGCGCTCGAAGTGCAGGACATCCCCCGCGAACGTCATTCGTGAATGGAAACCGCTGAGCGACGGCAGGGTCGTGTTGGAGAAGCGCGCCATGTTGATCGTGATGTCGCCGGAGCCGCTCAACGCGGGTTTGGCGATCGTGCCGTTGATATTGACGTCCAGGGCGAGATCGCCATCGAGCTGGGTGATGCCCGGCAGAAATTGCCGCAGAAAATTCACCGAGCTGCGTGGCATCTGCACCTTCGCGTTCAGTGGTGTTTCCTCATCGAACCGCTTTTCCTCGATCATCTTCGAAATGTCGAAGGGAATATCGCCCGTGATCAGCACGGGCTGGATCTTCGTCTGCTGCAAACGGCCGTTCCACGACAGTCGATTGTCTTGCAGATCGGCCACCAGATCGAAGGTGGCGGGCTCGAGCTGGGGGTAATTCGCACTGTGGAGATCACGCATCTGGACCTCGAGCCGGCCCGTGACCTGGGCGAGCGTTCCCTGGGCATCGAGTTTCACGTTGAGCAAACCAGTCCCCGCGGGTGGCGCTCCCACATCCGCGAAAAGCTTTTTCAAATCCAGGTTCTCGGATTGAAACGTCACCAGCATTTTTCCGTCTGCCGGAAAAAGCGGCCTCCCGGTGCCGATATTTTTCCAGACGAACGGCAGCAAAACGTAGCCCGCCGCGTATTTCGCATGCCCCTGGTCGATCTGAATCTTGCTGACCTCGAGCGTTGAACCCTTGGCCGTCAGAATTGCCTGGAAGTCCATCTTGTCGCTGCCGAGAAAAATGATCGGAACGTTCAGGCCCTCGGGCGAATAGTCGGCATCGATGTTCGCCTGGAGCGCCCGAAGGTTCGCGTAGCGGCCTTTCTCCAGTCTCAATTTCAGCGTCCCGGAATTCTTGAAATCCGCCGCGTCCCCACTGCCTTCCCAATCGATTACGAGCGACCCGCCGATCTCGTTATCGTTTCCAAGCGCCACCAGGACCGGCTTCAAACGCGCCAGGTCTGCCACGTTCGCAGACAGTTTCCCACTGTAATGCCATGGCTTGTCGAGCGACCACACGCCGTGGCCCGAAACAAAATCCCGCTCGTTGAGCTTCATCGTGAAATCGTTCAGGTAAACGACATTCCGGGAAATGATGACCTCCGCGCTGACCTCCGGAATGGTCAGGTTACGGAACTTCAGGTTCGAGCTGTAAATCGAGAGCTGGCCGTCGGCTTTGCCATTCGTCGACTTCACCTCGCCGGAGACCTCGATCGGTCCGGTGATCCGGTTGGGAGAATTCGCAGGCCAGTAATCCCCAAGCTCGACCGCGCCTAACGACACCGTGAAGGTCGCGGGCTGTGTTCGCAATTGGGCCAGGTCATCCGGCAGAACATAACTGCCGGTAGCCGTAAAATTGTTGTCCTTTCGCAGCGAGACAATCCGCTCGATTTTTACATTCGGCCCGTCGCTGGTCAGATCGGCGACGACCGAATCAAAGAGGTTCTCTCCTGAAGTCACGTCCGTCATCTCGACGTGGATTTTAGAATGCAGGTCGGCGTAATACATTTTCCGCTCGTCTGGCGCCGGCATCTGCTTGGAGGCTTTTACCGTCCCCGAGAACTGGGCAGCACCGGCATTGCCGTAGGTGATGGGACCTCCTGAGAACGACAGGTCGGCGCGGAGAACTGCATCGCTGCTGATTTCGGCGGTGCCGGTCACTGTGGCGGCACCGTTTAATGGCTGCGGAAAACGGGCCGTGAGGGTTTGCAACTCCGGAAGCGTGGCGTTGATTTCAAACCGCGCTCCGCTCCGCCCAAATTCGCGGACGTGAACCGGTAATTCCGACGTCCCTTTGAAACCGATCTTGTTCAAACCATTGGTCGCTTCGCCCGCGCCTATGGTCGCGACTCCGTCACGCGCCGTGGCGCTGACGGTAAGGTGATCGAAGAACAAATTTTCCTGCCGAAGATTATTGATCTGCGCCTGGAGCGAGCCCGTCCAGGTCCGGGGAGCATCGAGCACGCCGTCGGCCTCAATCGTGAGTCGCTGAACATCACCCGCCAGGAATTCCGGGGGCCGGCCGAGATAGCCGCGTAAAGTATCCAGGGAAACGTTCTCAGCGACGAGCCGTAGTTTTGTCTTGAGCGATTCCGCTGTTTCACTGAGACCGATGGAACCGGCGACCGCACCTCCCGCCAGCGAAGCATCGAGCACCGCCTCGAGTCTGCGCCCGGCGATATGGGATGCATCGAACGCGATCAGCCGAAATTCGTTTTGATTGTCCAGTTTCAGCCCGCTGATCACGAGGTTCTTGTTTGTATACGAAGTCTTGCCGGAAATATTCCGCCAGGCGTCGGCGTTCGGGATTTGCAAGATGGCAGCGCGCAGCTCGCCCGGATTCTTCGGATCAAGCTCCAGGCTGAAATGCTCCAGGACGAAATCGGGTTTCTCGGTCGTGGAGCGCACGAGGAG
>JBBRMO010000230.1:0-3904 GCA_038230815.1 Chthoniobacterales bacterium | reverse complement strand
TGGGTTACCGGACGGGGCTGGATCGAGACGTTCTGGAAACCGTCCCAGTTCCCTACCCGCGGCGATCTCGATAAGATCGCGCCGGACAATCCGGTTTTCCTCACCCGCGCCGACGGCCACGCCGCGATCGCGAATAGCGCGGCTTTGCGCATCGCGAAGATCGACAAGGGGACGCCAAATCCGTTCGGCGGTGAAATCCTGCGCGACAAGCAAACCGGCGAAGCGACCGGGATGTTACTCGATCATGCGCAAGGACTGGTGGAGAAAAATATTCCGCAGCCGACCGAAGCGGAACGCCGCGAAGCGTTCGTCGTCGGCGTGAAGCGCGAGCTGTCGTTAGGCTGGTGCGAGATTCAAAACGCCGGCAGCAATCTCGACGATCTGACCCCGATGCGGCAGGCGTTCGAAGCCGGACAATGCAAAATCCGTGTTTACAACGCCGTTTACTCCCCCGGTCCCGCGGGCGCGGCATTGTTGCACGACGGCCCGACACTTGGTCAATACGACCACCGCTTCACTCAGCGCACGATCAAAGTAGTCTTCGATGGCGCGCTCGGCTCACGGGGCGCCGCCTTGCTCGAGCCCTACTCAGACGCGCCCGAGACCTCTGGGTACCTCACCCAGAAAGAATCCGAGCTTCAGCCGATCTTCGAGGAAGCGCTCCGCAAAGGAATCCAGATCGAAACCCATGCTATCGGCGATCGCGCCAACCGCGTGATCCTCGATCTTTATGAGAAAGCGATGAAAACAGTTCCTCCGGAGCAACGGAAAATCCGCGACCCCCGATGGCGCGTCGAGCACGCCCAGATTCTCAGCGCGCAAGACATTCCGCGATTCGCGAAGCTAGGCGTCATCGCCTCAATGCAACCGTCGCACGCGATCAGCGACCTTTTCTTTGCTCCAAGCCGTCTCGGGAAGGACCGCCTCGCCGGTGCGTATGCGTGGCAAAGCCTGCTCAAATCCGGCGCGATCGTTACCGGCGGCTCCGACGCGCCAGTCGAACGCGGCGAGCCAATGATCGAATTCTACGCAGCGGTCACCCGCAAAAGCATCAAAGGCGAATCCGCCGAGGGCTGGCACCTGGAACAGGCTGTCTCGCGCGAACAGGCGCTCAAGATGTTCACCCTCGCCCCCGCCTACGCCGCCTTCGAAGAAAACGACAAAGGCTCGCTCGAACCCGGCAAGCTCGCCGATCTCACCGTGCTCTCCGCCGACATCATGAAAATCCCCGAGCCTGAAATTCTCAAAACGACATGCGCGATGACAGCGATCGGCGGCGAGATCGTTTACCGAGCAGGAGAAAATTAGACAGGATTTTCCGGATTGGTTTTTCTGAAATCCTGTCCTCTCTTTCTTCGCAGCGAAAAGTCAGCTGTGCTCGATGATTTCATTCATCGGTCTACGGCGGCGACGCCGACCGCGTCTCCATGTCATATGCGTACTGCAGATTGTTTCGCGCCAGGTCGAAGTCAGGGTTGTAACGCAGGGCCTGCTCACACGCGGCAGCGGCTTCCTCGAAGCGCCCGAGCTGGTTGTAGGCGGCGCCGATGTTATTCCAGGCTTCGGCGAAGCCGGGGCGAAGGTCGAGCGCGAGCCGGCTCGCGACGATTGATCCGAGGTAGCGTTGTTCCTTATAAAACCGAAGGCTGAGGGCGAGATAAGACCCCGGATCTCCGGGCGGCGGCGAACCCGGAGGGTTGACGGCGGAAACTCCCGAGGAGGCCATGACTTCTGACGGGGCTTTGTCGGCGTTACTGTCGGCGGTAAGCGCGTAGTTGATCACTCGAACGATCGTGAGATCATCGAGCGCATATCTTACGAAGACGCGTTCGAATCTCCGGTAGTCCGTCAGGCAGGTCAGACCCAGGACGATCACAGCAGCGCAAACTGCGGAGCGGTATCCCGAGATGGTCAAGTTAGACTTTGCCAGTGCGAGCAGATGAACCATTCCTAGACCGCTCAGGAGACTACAGGGCCCAAAGAGGATCGTCACGAACCTCAAATTTTTATTCTTTGGAGAGACCGTTGCCACGAAAACTAATGTGAAAATCAGATAAGCCATCGCCCAGCCGATTCGCCTTTGCCGCCCATCGAGAGTGAGAAGACCAAGCCTTGAATTTCGAGGGCCAGTCATCGCGGCGATGCCAACGATACAGAGGAGCGTGGTGATCGGACTCATCACCCAGAATCCCGTAAAGAACGAGTGCCACGGTCCGCTTTGATATTGGTGGCCATATTGATTCCAGTCTCGCGACTGCACGTTGTGTTGGATGGTTTCGACCACCGCAAACGCTCCTCCCGAGCACCAGGCTAATACGGCAAAACTTACTGCCGCCACCAGGGCGCTCATGATCGCCAGGCGGAAACATTTCTGCAGGGAGCGTCCTCCAACCAGGCGCATCCTATAAGCCAGAGCGTCATCAACCCATACACCAGGAGGGCTGACTCTTTTGTAAGGAGGAAGTAAGCAGCGACGACCCAGAAGCACATTCTCCAGAACCTGGGACGCGAGCTGACCGACGCCTCCATGGCCAGATAAAAAAGAAACAGGCCGATGCCGCCCCACACGGAATCCTGCCAGGCCCTTCGAGCGATCGCCAGGTCGAGCGGACTCACACTCAGCAAAGCCAACCCGATCAACACCGCCCAGCGGTTAAAGAATCGCAACCCGAGCAAGGCCACGACGGCGAATCCCAGAACACTGAAAGTAGATGAGACCGAGACGGCAGCTTGCTCAGCAGACGCTCCGGACAGCTTCATCACCCCAGCCACAAGGTAAATGTAACCGGCGCGGACAGGCGGCGGATAAATCCACTCCTGTTTGTCCCTGTTATAACTTTCCACGAGGGCACGGGTTTCTTGGCTTCCGGAGTGGGCGACCCGCGTCGCATAATCCATGTAAACTCTCTCGTCAGGAGTGCGCCATGCCACCTCGCGATTGGCCAGGCGAAGGGCAATGGCCGCAATGGATACAAGGACAAGGAGGCACAGCCACGCGGCGGTGACCAGAGTCGGGCGCCCGATCCGCGGGCCAGCTGCAGGAGCAGAAATTGAATCGATCATCTCCGAGCTACTTTGGCGGCGGGGCAGCCATTTTTTGTCTGGCAAAGCTGAGATTGTTTCGCGCCAATTCGAAATCTGGTTTATACCGCAAGGCCTGCTCGCAGGCGGCCGCAGCCTCATCGTAGCGGCCTAGATTGTTATAGGCCGCGCAGATGTTATTCCAAGCTTCCGCGTAGTCGAGGCGAAGACCGAGCGCGAGTCGGCTCGCGACGATTGACTCGACGTAACGCTCTTCGCGATACAGCTGGAGGCTGAGGTTAAGGTAAGACTCCGGAGTCCGCTTTGCCGGTTGATTAACGGCCTGTCGCTCGGATTTGGTAAGAAGCTCGCGGGCGAAGAGATCTGTCGGGCTCAACTCCAGCGCACTCTGCAGGAAAGCGCGTGCCTCCTCGGGGCGCGCGTGCGCAAGCAAGTAGCGCGCGTAGTAGGTGTAGCTGTCGGGAGAAGAGGGCGCGAGTCGAAGCGCCTCCTTGAAATGTTGCTCCGCGGCCGCGCTTTGCTCGCTGGCGTCCTCTGCAATCGCGAGGTTGATGAACAGGACTGAATAATGAGGGTTGAAGACAAGGGCGCGATGAAAACAATCGAGCGCACCCTCGTAATCGCCTCGTGCCATCAGGGTGTTGCCATAGTTCATCAGCCCGCGCCCGTTTCGCGGACTCTTGAGCGTGACGTCCCGCCAAAGTGTTTCTTCGGTTCGCCAAACTTTGTTTCGTTCAAAAGTGGCATAGCCGTTGGCGCACAAGAATAATCCGGCCGCGCACACGAGCGCGATCTCCCCTAATCGTTTCCCGACAGCCAGCCTGCGCAACACCAGCACAATTGCTCCGGCCGCCGAGATAAT
>JBBRMO010000229.1:0-3909 GCA_038230815.1 Chthoniobacterales bacterium | reverse complement strand
CGCGGCACTATTGTCTACCTCGACGAGGTGCTGACGATGTCCGCACGCACGGCGGCGGCAACTGGCGATACAGTTTGGGAAGAACGGTACCGGCACGACGAGCCCGAACTGGACGCGGCCATCAAGGAGGCGATCGCGCTGACGCCCAGTTCTTCTGCGCTCGCTCCCTCCGCGCAGACCGACGCCGCGAACGTCACGCTTAAGGCGATGGAAAACCAGGCGTTCACACTCGTCCGAGACCACCGCAGCGAAGAAGCGCGCGCGGTGCTCTTTGCACTCGCGTACGAAGAACAGAAGAAACTGTACGCCCGCGGCATGACCCAGCTGCTCACCGATGTGCGATCGCGCATCGACAGCGATCTTCATCAGACTCGGCGGCGGGCCGTGATGTCGGCGGCAGGATCCAGCCTGTTGTTTGCGATTTCGATCGCCGTCTGGGTAGCCGTGATCATTAGCTTGCGACGGACGCAGCGCGACCTCAAAAGCCGGATCGACAAACGCACCGCCGGGCTCAAGCAGTCGAACGACACTCTGCAAATGCAGGCCCACGTGATCGAGAGCATGACCGAGTCAGTGATCGTGGCCGACGAAGGCGGACGGATCGTAACCACGAATCCGGCGACTGACAGCATGTTCGGGTACGAACGCGGGGAATTGATCGGCCAGCTCGTTGCGGTGTTGCTCGATCTAGGTGAGGCGGAAAACCGGCGTGTCGCCGCCGAAACAATGGCCGCCGTGCAAAGCGGATCGAGCTGGTCGGGGGAGATCAACCGGCGCAAGAACGACGGCACTCCATTTCTCGCGCAAGCTCAAATCACTGTTTTCGAAATTGCCGGCAAACGCCATTTTTTTGCCATCCAGGAAGATATAACCGAACGAAAACAGGACGAACAAACGCTGCATCTCGCGGAAGAGAAGTATCGCTCCATTTTCGATAACGCCTCGGAGGGAATTTTTCAGAACACGCCCGAAGGGGTGATGATCTCCGCGAATCCTGCCCTGGCCCATATGTTCGGGTTCGACGACCCCGAGCAGATGATTCGGGAACGGAACGATATCGAGCGGCAAGCTTATGTTGAACCGGAGAGACGGAAGGAGGTCAGGCGTCGGCTCGAAGCTGCGGGCCTCCTCAACAACGTCGAGCTCGAGATGAAACGAAAGGATGGAAGCGCCATCTGGATTTCCGAGAACATTCGCGTCGTGCGCGACGCTGCCGGTGGCGTTCTCTATTACGAAGGGACGATGCAGGACATTACCGAGCGGAAGCGGGTAGAAGAGACGTTGCAAAGGCAACAAGCCGAGCTGCGAGTCCTTTTTGACCTGATGCCCGCCATGATCTGGTTCAAGGATACTGAAAACGGCATCATTCGGGTCAATCAGCGCGTAGCGGAAGCGGCGGGCAAATCCGTCCAAGAGATCGAAGGACAACCATCGCTCGCAATTTACCCGAAGGAAGCGGCGCAGTTTTACGCGGGCGATTTGGAAGTCATGCGATCGGGAGCACCCAAACTGGGGATAGTCGAACCAATCCAAAACCGAGACGGCCAGGAACTCTGGGTCCAGACGGACAAAGTTCCCTACTGCGACAAAGACGGAAAGGTTATTGGCATAGTGGTCATGGCCCAGGACATCACCGAGCGAAAACGGACGGAAATGGAGCGTCAGGTCATCACTGAAATAGTCCAGAGCGTGGTCACGACGACCGACCTGAATGATCTGCTCAACCTCGCCCACCGTTCCATCGCCAAGGTCCTCTACGCGGAGAACTGCTTCGTCGCTCTGCACGATCCGGTCGACGACCTGGTCCATTTCGAGTTTTGGGTGGACAAGCTTGATCCAGTCCCTTCGCCGCAACCCGTCGGCAACGGCCACACCAGGAGCAGCTACGTGCTGCGCACGGGCGAGCCTATCCTGCTAACGAAAGACCTTAAAACACATTTATTTGAACAGAGCACAGTCGCTCAGAGCGGATCGGACTCCGCTTCCTGGATGGGCGTGCCCTTGCGGATTCCCAGGGGCACGATCGGCGTCCTGGCCGTGCAACACTACGATAAGGAAGACGCTTACAGCCAGCGCGACCTGGAGTTCCTCTCCTCGGTGGGAGATCAGATCGCCCTGGCCATCGAACGAAAGCAGGCGGAGGAAAAACTCAAACACTTGCAGCAGTTTCAGCAAGCACTCCTGGATAGCATTGGCCATGGGATTCATGGAATCGACAAAGCCGGAGCCATCATTTTCGAAAATCCCGCCAGCGCGAAAATGTTGGGCTGGAAACCGAAAGGGTTGATCCGCAAACCGGCGCATGCCACGATGCATCACTCGCATGGGGACGGTCGCGTCTATCCGGTCGAAGACTGCCCGATCTACGCGACTCTGCGAGACGGCGACTTGCGGCGCGCGAGCGATGAAACATTCTGGCGGGCGGACGGAACCTCGTTCCCGGTGGAGCTCACCGTGGCGCCGATCCGGGGGATTTCCAAGACGATCGACGGCGCTGTCGTCGTTTTCTCGGATATCACGGAACGCAAGCGGGCGGAATCGGAGCGCCAGGTCATCTCTGAAATAGTCCAGGGCGTGCTCACGACGACTAACCTCGATGAGTTGCTCGACCTCGCCCATCGGTCCATCAGTAAGCTCCTTTACGCTGAGAATTGCTTCATCGCTCTCCACGATCCCGAAACCGACCTGATGCATTTCGACTTTTGGGTGGACAAGCTTGATCGGGTCCCTTTGCCGCAGCCGGTGGGGACCGGTCGAAGCGGAAGCAGCTACGTGATGCGAACCGGCCAACCCCTTTTGCTGACCGAAGCGCTCAAGACTCGAATGCACCAGGAAGGCGACGTCGAGTTAATCGGCTCTGATTCTCCATCCTGGCTGGGCGTGCCCCTGCGCACAGCCTCGCGCACCATCGGCGTCCTGGCGGTTCAGCACTATGAAAAAAAAGACGCCTACAATCAGCGCGACCTGGAGTTTCTTTCCGCGGTAGCAGACCAAATCGCCCTGGCGATTGAGCGCAAGCGAGGGGAAGAAACGCTGCGCGAGAGTGAAGAGAAATTCCGTCAACTGGCGGATAATATTGCGGACGCGTTCTGGATCGCTTCGCCCGATTTGGTGACCAGGCACTATGTCAGCGCGGGTTATGAACTGATTTGGGGCCGTTCGAAGGAGAGCTTGTATGCGGATCCGCACCAGTGGAGCAGCACCATCCTCCCGGAGGATCGCGAACATTTTTACGCCGTCTTCGCCACGCTGATGGAGAACGAGCCACAGGTAAGCGTCGAATATCGAATCGCCCGCCCTGACGGGACCATCCGCTGGGTTCATGATCGTGGCTTCCAAGTGCGGAACGCCGCCGGCAAGCTGGTTCGCCTCACCGGCATTTCCACCGACATCACGGACCGCAAACACGCCGATGAAACGGCGCGCAGGCTGGCGGCAATCGTTGAGTCCTCCGAAGACGCCATCATTGGTAAAGACCTTAACGGCATCGTTACAAGCTGGAATCAAAGTGCCGGGCGTATCTTCGGTTACGCGGCGGACGAAATCCTAGGCCGACCAATAAGCATTCTGGTTCCACTGGAACTTCGGGAGGAAGAGGCGGGCATCCTGAACCGCATTCGAAACGGCCAACGCATGGATCACACGGAAACGGTGCGGCTGCGCAAGGACGGACGGCGCGTCGAAATTTCCCTGACAGCCTCAGCGGTCAAGGACGCACAAGGTCATATCATTGGGGCATCGAAAATTGTCGGCGACATAACCGAGCACAAGAAGGCAGAGATGGAATTGCGGCTCGCAAAAGAAACCGCCGAGGCGGCGACGCGGGCCAAGAGCGAGTTCCTTGCCAACATGAGTCACGAGATTCGCACGCCCATGAATGGCGTAATCGGGATGACTGATTTGTTGATG
>JBBRMO010000228.1:0-3926 GCA_038230815.1 Chthoniobacterales bacterium | reverse complement strand
TACCGCGACATCGGCTTCGAACTGCCGGGGGAATATCTCTGGCCGGGATCGAGCTCAGCCGTCCGGAAATTTACAGGCATCAAATATCATCGGATCACTGATCGCATGGGCGAAAAGGACCTCTACGACCCGGCCGCAGCAGCCCGCATGGCCGAAGGGCACGCGGCGCATTTCCTCGAAATGAGACGGCGGAAGATGGACGAGCTGCGCGCGCTCGATTTTGACCCAATCGTCGTCGCTCCATTCGACGCGGAGTTATTCGGGCATTGGTGGTTTGAAGGGCCTCAGTTCCTCGAATCCTTCATTCGGAAGGCGGCGCATGGCCAGCAGAATCTTCGTCTGGCCAGCAAAGCGCAGTTCGGCCAGGAGGATTTTAAACTGACGACGCCCTCCGATTTTCTCGCAGGCCATCCGACGCAACAAACCGTCGCGCCGGCTGCATCCAGCTGGGGGGAAAATGGGCATCTGAGTGTCTGGCTCGATCAGACGAACTCATGGATTTACCCACACCTTCATTCCGCAGCAGGGCGCATGACCAAAGTCGCGCGCGCATTTGCCCGGGACGATCGGCTCTGGACGGACCGCGTTCTGAAGCAACTCGCGCGCGAGCTCCTTCTGGCCCAAGCCAGCGATTGGGCGTTTCTCATCAAGACCGGGACGGCGAAACACTACGCGACGAAGCGAGTCACCGATCATCTTCTGCGGTTCAATCGACTGCATGACGAATTCGTCGCTGAAAACGTCGACGAAGATTTTCTGGCCAACTGCGAATGGCGCGACAACATTTTCCCGGATCTGGACTGGCGTCACTACGTTTGACCTCGTCGTCATGTCGAGCGAAGTCGAGACATCCCGTGGCGCACAGTGAGCCGCACGAAAAGACACGGGATTCCTCGACTTCGCTCGGAATGACAAAAAATATTGGATCGCTGGTATTAGTTATTCTGTTGCTCGGTAGCCTCGACGCTCAAGAATCGCCTTCGCCGAGCACGACCGCTGCAGCCACGCCAGCGCCACGCAACATCCGCATCAGCTTCGTCCCCCCGCCGCTCGATGGAACGATTAGTCTCGGGATTTATGACGCGAAGGGCAAACTCGTCCGCGTCCTGTTTCGGGAAGCGGACATCAACGAGTTCACGATCGGCAACGACGCGCTCTCGACGACATGGGATGGGAAAGACGATGCAGGTGAAAACGTCCCTCCAGGTAAATACAACGCACACGGTTTTGTCGTTGGTGATCTTAAGATCGAGGGCGTCGGATTTTTCTTTAACGATTGGATCAGCTCGGCGGAGGGTCCGCGCTTTTCGCGTATTCAGTCATTGTCCCTTCATGAAAAAGATCTCTTACTTGGCGTCGATCTTGTTCCTCCGGGCGAGGGACATGTGCTCTATGACCTGACGGATAAAACCGTAAAACTAAAAGACACAGATACGGACACGACGAAAGCGACGACGCCTCCCTCGACCGTATCGGGCGACACGAATGCGATCGCAGCGGCTCCCGGACGCGAAGGAAGCCGTTGGGTAATCGATCGAGCGGAGAAAGGTGCGAGCGCGATCGAAGTGAAACAGTTCTCGGCGAACGGCGAATTCCTTCGCCGCCTTCCCATTTTGCCTAACGAACCGCAGCCGCGGGCGATTGCCGCCTCAACCACGGAAGACAAGATTTACCTGCTTGAGGAGGACTCTTCCAGGGAACGCGTCCGCGCTCTAAGCCTGGCCGCCACGAAAACCGAAGGTCTCGAACAGGCGGTCTCAGAATGGAAGGTCGATTTCGAAAAATCCATCGTGATGCACAAGGATTTCTCGGTCGTGGACGGCAAACCCATCGCCTCGCCAGCCGAAGGACGGCCGCTGGAAAAGGTGAAGTTGAAACTTCAGGCTAATCCGTTGCTTAATGATGATCGCGTGACCGTTGAAATGATGGCCGGCTTCGATGCCGACGGGAGCTTCCTAAAAACGGTCGACGGCCTTCCCCTTTGCACCATCAGCGAAACGCAGGAACTGCAACGGGCCTTGCTCTGCCTCAATGGCAGCAATGTTCTCGATTTTTTTCAGGACGACGGCGCGGTCGTCGAACAGTTTCGGATCACCAGCGTGGACCAAATGATGAGTTTCGATTGCGGCGGTTTTGAATTGAAATGACGCAAGCTCTTCGTTCAGATTCGCCGGTGCCGCGGGACATTGTTTACTTCGATCTCGAGACGCAACGAACCGCAAACGATGCCGGCGGTTGGGCGCGCAAAGGCGACATGCGCATGTCGGTGGGCGTCATCTTCAGCACGGCTACGGGGCGCTACGAAGTGTTCGGTGAAGCCCAGGTCAACCAGCTCGTCGAACGACTCCGCCGCGCCGATCTCGTTGTCGGCTTCAATATTCTGAATTTCGATTACCAGGTGTTGATGGGGTACACGATTCTTGATCTGGTGGCCGAACTTCAGACTGCCGATCTGATGGCAGACGTGGAAAAACGCCTCGGGCATCGACTGGGATTGGACGCCATTGCCCAGGCCACGCTGGGAATTCAAAAAACGGCCGCCGGATTAGACGCAATCCGCTGGTGGCGCGAAGGCCGCATTCTGGAGATCGCAGAGTATTGCTGCTTCGACGTGAAGGTAACGCGGCTCGTGCACGAGCATGGCTGCCGGCACAAGGAGCTTTTTTTTCACGATCGCTTCGCGCGGAGACAGCGGGTCGAAATCGACTGGAAGCATTTGGAGACAGAGACATAAAGACACTTTGGTAGGGCGAGACTCCGTCGAGCCAGAACGAAGAGAGGCGCCACCGTTTGCGGCTCGTCCAGAGTCTCGTCCTACCAAAGCGATCCTCTATTCCCTTACGGCAATTGGTAGATTTCCACCAACGCCACGCCGGTCGTATTCCCGCTCCCGCGCACAATGGCGGTGTAATTTCCCGGGGCCAACGGCGTGGAAAGAATCGCCGCTTCCCGATCGTCGCTCGGCGCGAGCCCGGTCGCGCTGATCTGCGCCTGTTGATCGGATTTCCAGCTGTCATTGCTAGCAAGCGTCGTCCCGGATGAGTTGTGCAATTCGAGCAGAGGATCCTGCAACGCATTCGGAACGCCAACCGCGGTCAGGGACGGCCCAATCGCTCGGGCCAGAACCGTCCGGTTTTGAACGCCTCCCACAATGAAGCCTCCGATCATGACGTTGTCGCCGCTCTCGACAAATCCGCGGGTCGCGATGTTGCCGGGGTTGGCGGGCGCCGATTGGTCGAGATCGTAGAGTTCCAACACGCCGATTCCGGTCGCGCTGTTCGCGCCGCTCATGATGGCGGTGTAATTGCCGGGCTGTAGAGTCGCGACGATGGCTGACTCCTTCGGATCGGTCGGCGGAATTGTGCTATCGATAATCTGCTGTTTCTGCGCGCTGGTCATCCAGTCGTCATTGCTAAACAGCGAATTTCCCAGGCCGTCGAAAAGGGTCAGCGTTGGATCGGTGAGCCGGCCAGGAAGCGGCTGGTTGTTCACCGTCAAAGACGGCCCAATCGCGCGCAGAATTACTTTTTTCGGCGCGCTGCCCGTGAGAATAAAGCCGCCGATCAGAACGTTGTCGCCGGTCTGCACCCGCATCCGCGTCGCCAGGTTCACGAGCGCGGGCGAGGCGGGCGCCGCCACGATTTTCAAAACGCGGCCGGTGGTTCCGGTGGGCCCGATATTCGTATCCGCCAGGACGTACAATTCGCCATTCGAGTCTTGTCCAAAGCCCTTGAGTAGTAATCCAAGGGAGCGCTCGTCGTTACCGATCCGCAGCTCCTTAATAGTGCTCGAGTTGAGATCATCCAGGTAGAAAAGCCGGCCGCTCGTGGAGCCCGGCCCGACCAGGTCGCCGAAAACATACTTGTTCTGCAAGGCCGTTACGGCGGTGCCATGATAAACGAAGCCTCCCAGAACAGCGATTCCGT
>JBBRMO010000227.1:0-3943 GCA_038230815.1 Chthoniobacterales bacterium | reverse complement strand
GTCGCCGAGCTGGCCGTCGATCGGATTTTTTCGCCCCTTTCGCCGCCGAAAGAGCAGCGTCTCGCCGTTACGCAAGCGGACGGTGGCACTCCCGGCCATCTCCTCGTTGCGATCGAAGGCGTAGGGATTTTTTTCTCCGAAGCCGAAAAGGAAGCGCTTCGTTCCAGACTCCTTGTCGAAGAAGGCGATCTGATTCTGTTCGCGGCGGACAAATGGGAAATTGTTTGTGAAGTGCTCGGCCGAATCCGTTCCCGGATCGCCGAGATGCAGCGGTTGACGGCCGGCTCGGAGCAACTCGATTTCCTCTGGATCACGGATTTTCCGCTGATGGCTTTCGACGCGGCGGAAAACAAATGGAATGCCGTTCATCACCCGTTCACGCGTCCGAAAGCGGAGGATGTCGCCAGGCTGGAAGCTGGCGAATTTGGCCGGGTTCGCGCTGAAGCGTATGACGTGGTTCTCAACGGCGTTGAGCTCGGCGGCGGCAGCATCCGCATCCACGAGCCCGATCTGCAGGCGAAAGCCTTCTCCGCGCTGGGCGTAAGCGAGGAAGATCAGCAGTCACTTTTCGGCCACATCCTCCGCGCCTTCCGGCTCGGCGCTCCGCCCCACGGCGGCATCGCATTCGGACTGGATCGCATTGTGATGATGATTTGCGGCGAGGAAAGCATCCGCGACGTGATGGCCTTCCCTAAAAACAATCGCGGCATCGACCTCATGTCGCAGTCGCCTTCCGATGTCGACGTCAGACAGTTGCGCGAACTGGGGATCAAGCTCGCCGACGACAAAAAGTTGTAGCGGCCGCGGTTCTGAGCGGCCCAAGGGTCAGGTGCCTGCTCATCTTCCCGCTCCTGATCTTGATCTCGCTCCTGATCCTTTGCGCAAATCCGGCGTCTCCCAGAGGATTATGATCAGGAGCACGAGCAGGAAGGTTCAACGCTCTTACCTGCTGGTAAGGAGATGCGCCCCTTCCGACGACCCGGGCACCTGATGAGGGCGGCTCCGGAAAAGAATCGCTACGAAGAACGTGACGAGAGTTCCGAAGAAAATCCACCAGGGGAATTCCATGACGGGCAGCCAACTGGGCTGCGCGTAGAGTTTCGTCCCGAAAATTCCCGCCACCCCATTAGGCAATCCACTCAAAATCGCCACGCAAATGAATCCAAGGATCATGGCGAGAACGTTCCCGAAATCGTTGCCCCGATTTTTCGTGAGCATTCCGGCAAAAAAGATGCCGAGGAGCGAGCCGTAGGTGTAGCCGAAAATTCCCAGGACGATCGGGATGATCCGGACGTTCGGGTGGACGATGACAAGATAGGCTGTGGTGCAGGCCACGAAAATCATCAGGCCAGAAAACCAAACCGTCGCCCAGCGGACCGCGCGCAGGCTCTGCTCGTCGGTGGCGGCCGGGTTAATATAAGGCACGTACCAATCGCGGGTGAAACTGGTGGCGAGGGCGTTCAACGCGGTACTGAGCGATCCCATCGCAGTGGCGAAAATTCCGGCGAGAAGCAATCCGCGCAGACCGACGGGCATTTGATAGAGAATGAAGTGGCAGAAAGTTTCGTTCGGCGTTTTGGATAAAGTTGGATCGGGATGAGCCTGGTAGTAGACCCAGAGGAGCAAGCCGATGCTGAGGAAGGTGAACGCGATCGGGATGTCGGCGAGCCCGGAAAGAATCAGAGAGCGACGGCTCCGGCGGATGTCTGGAGCGGTTAACATGCGCTGTACCATGTCCTGGTCGGTCCCATGTGTGCCCATGGTGATGAACACTGCCCCGAGAATGGCGAAAACCGTGTACTCCGTCTCGAACATGCCTTTCCATTTGTCCCAGCCATGTCTGGCCGGATCGAGACCGGTGGCAAACAGATCCGAAACCTGGAAGGCGCCGTGGCGTTCCACGATCTCGTGCCAACCACCGGGGATGGCGGAGTAAAGCAACCCGAGCGCGATTAAGGCGCTGCCAATCATGATCGAGGCCTGAATCAAATCGGTCCAAATGACGGCCTTGATCCCCCCGAACGTGGTGTAAATCGCAGTGAGAATGACGATCACCACGGTGGCGCTGATGTAGATCCAGAGAGTTTGCGCCTGGTTCGGTCGCGCCCCGGCGATCATTTCGTAAGCCAGGGCGAGCGCGATGGCCGCCACATAAAGACGCGCCCCGGATGCAAGGAGACGCGTGATCATAAAAACCGCGGAAGCAGCATTCTTGCTGGCGACCCCGAACCGGGCCGTCAGGTATTCGTAAATCGAGAAAACTTTGTAATCGTAATACGGTTTGATGAAAATGTAGCTGACGAGGATGCGGCCGATGATGGTGCCGAAGGCGAGCTGGAGATAAGTATAATTCCGGAGAGCGAAACCTTCTCCAGGCGTCCCAAAGAAAGTACCGGCGCTGGTTTCGGCGGCGACGAGGGAAGCCAGGACCGCCCACCACGGAATGCGACGGCCGCCGAGGGCGAAGTCCTCCAGGCTGTCCTCCTTCCTGCCCATCCGCAGGCCGATGAAGATAATGACGACGAAGTAGAGAAGGAGGACGCCGATATCGATGGCAAGGCGCGAGTCCACGCTGGTTAGGTGCCAGAATTTTTCGCGGACGCAAGGCAGATCGCGCGCGTAGATTTATCCTGAACGAGGCGAAAAGATCGGCGATGCTATTTAGACGCGGCTCCGCCGCGACTAGGTGGCATCGAGCGGCGGAGCGCTCGATCCACCATGAGAATTCCCACGCTAGATTTCGAGCTCGAGAAGACGCTCAACTGCGGCCAGGTCTTTCATTGGGAAAAATTCGATGCTGGTTTCGTGGGTGCGATGGGCAGGAAGGCCGTGTTTGTCGAGCAGCGCGGCGGAGAGCTTTTCTTCACCGGCGCGGCCGCGAAAATAATCGCCCGTTATTTTTCGCTCGATCACCCGCTCGCGGCGATTTGCGCTTCATTCCCGGGCGATCCGGCCATGACGGCGGCGCGGGATTTTTGTCGCGGCCTGCGCATTATTCGACAGCCGCGCTGGGAATGCCTCGCGACTTTCATCACTTCATCGATGAAACAAGTGGCGCACATTCGACAGATTTCGTTCACGCTGCGAGAGCGATATGGCGAAGCGCTGCGGGTCTTCCGTCGCGACGTTCGGGCCTATCCCTCCGCTGAACGGATCGCGGAGCTGACCGAGCAGGAGTTGCGAAACTGCGCCCTCGGTTATCGGGCCGGGAATTTATTGGCCACGGCGCGGCTCGTGGCCAGCGGCGAGGCGGACCTCGAAGAGTGGGAAGACCTGCCGGATGAGGCGCTCCGGACGCGCCTCTGCCAGCTTCCAGGCGTGGGAGCGAAGGTGGCGAACTGCGTGATGCTCTTCGCCTACGAACGCCTCGCCGCGTTCCCCATCGATGTCTGGATCGAGCGCGTTCTGACGCAGCAATATTTTCCGCGAAGACGAAAGGTCACAGCCCAACAGCTTCGCGTCTTTTGCGATCAGTATTTCGGCGAGCATGGCGGGTACGCGCAGCAATATCTTTTCCACCATGCGCGGAAGGGGGGACCGGCAGGGGAAGTGAGACGACAGGCAGGTTGTTAGGCGCGCGATGTGCGATATGATTTGCCCGGGAAGGAGCGGTCGCGCCGGCGCTGTCCGGAAATGAGCCAGGAAAAGAAACAAAGTCGTAAAATCGGGTTCGCGATCCTGATTTCGCTCTTTCTCCATCTCGCGATCGGGTTTTCGCTGGCCGCGTTCGGCAACGTTTCCGCTCCCGCCACCCCCTCGGAGGAGGGGCCGCCGGAATTGACGATCATGGATTTATCCCCGGCCCCGCCGGTCGAGAAAAATCCGCAATTCGTCGAGACCGATAAATCGAAGGAATCGGCGGAGAAGCCGAAAGAACAGACTTTCGAGTCGAATGCGAATTCGCTGGCGGCCAGTGAGCGTGCTCCCAGCGGCGACCTGCCCC
>JBBRMO010000226.1:0-3958 GCA_038230815.1 Chthoniobacterales bacterium | reverse complement strand
TTCTGCACGGTCACGCCGGCGTTCACGACGTCCTGGGGCAACTGCGAACTGGCCTGGTTCACCCGCATCTGGGTGAGGATGTGATCGACGTTCGGATCGGTCGCGACGTCGAAGTTGATCGTCATCCGGATCGAACCGTTCGCGTTGACGGACTGGATGTAGTTGCTCTTGTCGACGCCGCTCATTAGTTGCTCGATCGGCGCCGCGACCGATTGCTCGATCGTCTGCGCGTCCGCGCCGGTATAGTTAGCGCGCACCTGGATCTCGGGCGGGACGATGTTCGGATACTGCGAGATCGGCAGTTGAAGCATTGCGTCAGCGCCAATGAGCGTCATCAGGATCGCGATGACGATCGCGACAATTGGCCGTCGGATGAAAAACTTCGACATCGTCGGTGCCTAACGAGTCGTCGGGGTGGGCGACGGAGACGGGGGCGTCCACGGCTTTGGATTCACCAGGCCGCCTTCGCGAGCTTTTTGGATCCCTTCGACGATGATTTTGTCGCCGGCCTTGAGACCTTCTTCGACGATCCATTCGTGGTCGACGCGCCGGCCCATCTTAACCGGCTGGATGTGCACCTTGTTATCTGGCCCGACGACTGCGACTTGGTTCGTTCCTTGCAGCTCGTTCACCGCGCGTTGCGGCACGAGGAGAGCTCCCGGTTTTATTTCGGAAAGCACGCGAATCCGGGCAAACTGCCCCGGCCGCAGAATATTTCCAGGATTTGGAAACGTCGCCGCGACGCGCAACGAGCCGGTCCGAACGTCGACCTGGTTGTCGGCCGCGAACCATTCCCCCTTATGCGGATAGGTCGTCCCATCGGCCAGAATCAAATCGAAGCGCAGCTCCTTCTCGTGCGCGATCCGTTCCTGCGGATCGGAGTAGCGTCGCGAATATTCCGAGAAACGCTGCTCGCTCACCGTGAAGTAGCATTTGATCGGGTCGACCTTCGTCACCGTCGTCAGGGTGGTGCCCGCGCTGATCAAATCGCCGACCTGCACTTTCACCAGTCCGGCGATTCCATCGACCGGCGCGTGGATGGTCGTGTAATCCAGACTGAGCTGCGACTGTTCGACGGCGGCGCGCTGCGCTTCGGCCTGCGCGCGTGCGGCCACGGCGCTCTGAGTGGCGTTGTCTCGCTCCTGTTCGCTCGACACTTTCCGCTGAAACAAATCCGCGGCCCGTTGCGCGTTCATCTCCGCCTGTTTCGCGGAAGCGTCAGCTTGGAGAAACGCAGCCTTCGCCTGGGCCAGCGCTGCCTCAAACGGTCGCCGATCGATCTCAAAAAGGACATCGTCCTTCTTTACCAGCTGACCTTCCTTGTAATTCTGCGACACGAGGTAACCCTGGACCCGCGATTGGATCGTGGCGTTCACCGACGCATCGAGCTGGCCCACGTATTCATTATAGATCGGGGTGTCTTGTTGCTTCACCACGGTGACGAGAACTTCCGGTGGCGGGGGAGGAGGAGGCGCTTTTTTTCCGCAACCGGTCAGCGCGAGACCGAAGACCGCGGCGACGACCATCGGCCACCCGAATGAACATTGATTCTTCCTTCTCATAGCGGCCGCTCAGTGACCCGTTATTGCGTTCAGCTTTTCCGGGTCTCGAGCGCCCTTCATTTTCGACGCGGCTTCATTGATGTCACGCAGATCTTGCGTGCTCGGATACGCACAATCCGATTCAGGCGCGCGGCGAAATCAGGTCTCGCGCGCCTGGCCAGCGTGGATTTCGTGCGCGCAATGCGGCGTTTCGGCGTCGCCCTAACACCAACACCTATGCGAAATATACTCCTGGAAGCGATCGCGATCGCGCTGTTCTCCACTCCCACTCATGGCGCAGCGGCTCCAGGACGGCGACGCAGCGTCCTGGCTACTAAGCCCTACAGCTTGCCCATCACCAGCAGGATGACGAGGATGAGGAGAAGCAATCCTCCGGGGCCGTAATACATTCCGCCGCCGCCGTAAAAGCCGCCACCGAAGGCGACGATCAAAAGAATGATCAGGATAATTCCGAGTGTGCTGATGGCGAGTGTGCGACGTGCTAGCTTCATGAACGGTCATTTTTCAGAAGCGCGCGGCCGTGTCAACGCAATCCTGCGAAGCCACTGGTGGTGACGAGTGAATTCGATCTCGTCGGCACTTTGATCGCCCAGGTCCGGGGCAAACCCGAAGTCACCGGCATCGGCGTCGTCGAAGTTTATTTCCTTCCGTAGCCGTAACGGGCGTCTCTGCCGGGGAGAACTCGGAGCAGCTGCGCGAAGCTTAGTGGGCGGAGGCGCGATCGCGAAAAGCTTTGAGCAGTTTCCACGTGACAGCGCCGGGCCTGCCGTTGCCGATGATTCGTTCATCGACGCCGACGGTCGGCAGTACTTCGCGCGTCGTGCTGGTGAGGAAGGCTTCGTCGGCGCCGAAGAGATCGTCGTCGCGCAGCACCTGCTCGCGGATCTCCACGCCGACATCGCGTCCGATCTCGAAAAGGAACTCGCGGGTAATGCCCGGCAGGAGGCCGCATTCAATTGGCGGCGTAAGGACGGTGCCGTTGTTGACAATGAACAGGTTGGACGTTGCGCCCTCGGTCAGCTCGCCGCGATAGTTCCGCAGCACGGCTTCGAAGCCGCCACGCTTCAACGCCTGCTGTGCCGCCAGCGCCTGGTTCATCAGGTTGTTACTCTTGATCATCGGGTTCACCGACAGCGGGTGATTCCGGACGACGTCCACCAGGACCACCTTCACGCCGTGTTCGTAAGCTTCGACGGCCGGTGAGGGGAGCGGTTTGACGATAATGACCCAGGACGGCTCCGGCGTCGCTCTTAAATCGTAGGTCAGGTCGCCCACCCCGCGAGTAACAAGCACGCGGACGTAGGCCTCCATCCCGTCCAGCTTTGCCGCGGTGGTCGTGTCCCGAATCCGGGCCGCCAGCTCGTCGTCTGAGAACGGAATGGCGAGTTCGATTAATCGTGCCGAATTGCGCAGGCGGCGCAGATGGAGGTCGAAGAGGAAGAGGTCGCCCCCATAGGTTCGCAAGGTTTCGTAGACTCCTTCCCCGTAAAGAAAGCCGTGGTCGAAAACAGGAATAACCGCCTCGTGCTCCGCCGAGATTCGCCCGTTTACGTTTACCGTCGCTGCCATGACCAACCATGATCGCGAATGTGCGGGGATGGAAGCCACATTGGAAGGATGGCCGCTGTGTCGTCCTGGGTCCGGCAGGGACTTCTCTTTCCTTCCTCAAGGTAGGGAGTCAGCGAGCGCGATCCTTCTAGTTTGGTCGCCGTCAGTATTTTGCTCGGGACGTTGTTCGCCTGTGGGAAGGCCGCGCGCCGCGCTCTGAAGGTGGGCCCCGTGGTGGCACTTCGTTCGGACTAGGTTTTGACGAAAGCGGGCGCTTCCGTTTAGAAAGGCGCGTGAACAAAGACGTTCCGCGCCGTTCCAGTTATGGACCCTGGCTTGTTGGCCTGGGCGCGGCCCTCTGGGGAACCGAGAGCGCGTGGCGCATTCCCCTCAACGATCTCTTCGACGCGGACGTGATCGTGTTTTGGGAGCACGTCCTTATCCTGTTCATGTTTCTTCCCTTCCTGGTTTCGCAGCTCGGCGAAATTCCCAGGATCGACAAGCGAAGCTGGGGTTATCTGATCTTTTCCGGATTCGCCGGCTCGGCCGTGGGCACGATCTTCTTCACGCTCGCCTTGAAAAACGGGAACCCGACCGTGGTCAACGTCATCCTGAATATTCAGCCGGTGATTTCCACCCTCGGCGCCTTCCTGATTTTTGGGGACCGTCTCACTCCGCGGTTCTTCCTTTACGCCGGCATTGCCATCGTGGCCGGCATGTTTCTATCGGTCGAATATCCGACGCTTATTGGTGTTTCATTTGCCCAGGCCGGGCTCAACCTCGGCACCGCCTACGCGTTGATCTGCGCCCTCTTCTGGGGACTTTCCACTGTAGCCGGGCGCGGAGTC
>JBBRMO010000225.1:0-3968 GCA_038230815.1 Chthoniobacterales bacterium | reverse complement strand
GACCAGGTCCTCGTAATCTTTCGTCGTCTTGAACGTGGTCGAGCTAATGACCTGGGCCACGTTCTGTTGCACGCCGCCCATCTGGTTGAGCTGAAGGAATTCGAACGGAAATTGATCGCCCTCTACGCCAAACCCGGCATTGCGCCGGTAAAGATCGTAACTGACGACGTCGTTCCCGGAGAGCTTCGCGCGGTCGATCGATTTGATGAGCTCGAGGTCGAGCTTGTCGGTTTCCTTCCGGCGCGCGATCGCTTCAGCCGAAATGTCCGTCCAGCGATCGTTCTGTCCGGGATAGCCGATGGCGGTCGCGAACTCGGGCGCTTCCTTCATCGTATATTCCCAGGAGAAATCGAAGAGCCGATGCAACCGCTCCGCTTCGGTCCCGGCCGCTTTTTTTGCGAGGAACTCTTTCCCGCGCGCGGTGAATTCTTCCGCTGGGGTCGAGCTCCGGACCGTGGTCGCAAGTCCGAAAACGCACAGGGCAAGAGCAATCCGTCTCATGAGTAGGGGGACTTAGTGGCAAGTGCGAGCGCCGTCCAACGATTTGAAATAATCGACGGGAAAAGGATTGCGGCACTTCCCGGACATGTGAACACTGCCGCCAGTGTTTAAGCGCGGATTTCTAATCCTGTTCATCGTCTTGTTCGGCGCCGCTTCCTCCTGGGCCACCACGAAAGGCCTGAGCCAGATCGTGACGCCCGACTTGCAACCGGAGGGCGATCTTTCCCTCAGTCTGCAAGCGCAGGATCAGCAGATCGCGAATCCCTTCCAGTTGCAGGCCGAGCTCGGGGTGACGAAATGGGCCGAAATCGCCGTCTTCCAGGGCTTCAAGCCTAACGAGGAAATTTTCGGAACGGAGATCGGCATCCTGCGGACGGAACCATGCCTCTTATCGATCGGGTTCATCAACTGGTCCCCGCGCAGCCACGTCGATCCCCAGCCTTACCTTGAAGGCGGTTACTACACCGAGCACCACAAGGTGATCGTGGGCGCCATCCATGCCGGTTATAAGAACGAAGCCATTCTCGGTTACGCCTACGATTTCAACAAGCAATGGCGAGTGCAGGTGGATTTCCAGAGCGGCCGTGAAAACTCCTCCACCATCGGCGTTACCTGGAATATCACCCCGGATTTTCAGATGAATCCCGCGCTCTATGTCACCAACGACAAAGCGCATAATCTTCTCGGTTACGTTGTCTTCACCTACACCCTCCATCTGTGGGGCGGCGACAAAAAAGAAGATCTTACTGTTCCCGGCCACTGACGAAATCCACTTCGAGTGCGATCCAAAAACTATCGCGGCGGAATCGTCCCGCGCGAAAGGTATTGCTCTTGACCCCGCAGACGCGTGCAAGCTAGCGTCGACCCGAAGAAATTTTTCCATGAGAAACACTTATATGCGCTCATTTGTTCTCGCGATTGTGCTCCTCGCTTCGGCGGCGTTCGTTCGCGCCCAGGATGCCGCTTCCACGCCATTTCAGGCCAGGACGCCCGCAGTTTCTGAAGAAACTCCCACCCCGAGCGCGAAACCGAAACCATCGCCAAGCGTGAAGCCCAGGCCCGCGCCGAGCGCGACCGTTAAGCCCCTGGAAAGCGTTGCGCCGGAACCCATCGAACCCACCGCCCTTTCTCCGG
Source organism: Chthoniobacterales bacterium (assembly GCA_038230815.1). Taxonomy (GTDB): domain Bacteria; phylum Verrucomicrobiota; class Verrucomicrobiia; order Chthoniobacterales; family UBA10450; genus AV80. Next base: position 2,333 of record JBBRMO010000225.1, on the reverse strand, counting down.
CGCCGCCCCAAACCGAGACCATGAGCCTGATGCCGCCCCCGATCGCGACCCCATCGCCGATCATTATCTCGTCGCCGATTCCGACGCCACGGGCCGCGGCAACGGCGAGGGCGACCTCCACGGTGAAACCACCAATGACATTCCCAACGGTGAAACCGCTGGATAACTCGAGCGCCGGGCCACGCCCCACCGCGACCTCGACGTCCACCCCGCCGCCGGCGGCGAGCTTGGCCCCGAGGCCGACTGCAACCGCGACATCGACGCCGCGTCCAATGGCGACGGCCACCTCTCCGCCAAAGCCGAGCCCGATCGCAACAGCCACCAGTACGCCCCGGCCTGCCGCCACGGCAACGGCCACAGCGAAGCCTTCGCCCAGCCCGTCGCCCAAGCCGACCCCGACCCCTAAACCAACTCCCTCGCCAACCCCCAGGCCATCCCCGGCTTCTACTGCCTCTGCCCCCGCGGATGATTCCCTGGCGTCGAGAATCAAAGAGCTTGAATCGCGCTGGGAGGCTTCGCTCCTGAGTCACGACCCTTCGGCGATCGAGAAAATCGTGGCCGACGATTTCATCGGCACTTCTTCCAGCGGCAAGCAGGGGGACAAAGCAACGTTGCTGGCCGAAGCGAAACGCGACAACAACACGTATACGGCTGCGGTATCGAGTGACATGACCGTGCGCCTGTTTGGACCGAGCGTCGCCGTGGTAACCGGCACTGCCAAAGAAACCGGCAAGACGAAATCGGGCAAAACTTTCACGCACAGATATCGTTTCACCGACACCTGGATGGAACGAAACGGCGAGTGGCAATGCGTCGCCGCTCACGCGATGGCGTTGCCGAAAAAATAGCGGCCCTGCTTTTCATCCCATCGCCGCTTCTTCTGGAGCCGCTTCGCTGGAAGCAATGCGCTCCACAACTGCGCCCGCGCTGCAGGTGCCTTCTGGAGCCGGCACGCTCTCGTGCCGGAGCTCGCATCGGTCGCTGTAAGAGTGAACGCCCGAGGTCAGACCGTCTCTAATTTCAAGATCGATTGCGCCTCCGCGATTGTTGCGCCAACTGTGTAGCCTCATGTCGAACCCGACGAAGGATCCGGCGCTGGACGCTCTTTGGTACAAGGACGCCGTCATCTACGAGCTCCATGTTAAGACGTTTCACGACAGTGATGGCGACGGCATCGGTGACTTTCGCGGCCTGATCGAGAAGCTCGATTATCTCCAGGAGCTTGGCGTTACGGCGCTCTGGCTTCTGCCGTTTTATCCCTCGCCCATGCGCGATGATGGCTATGACATCGCCGACTATTACGACGTTAATCCGAACTTCGGCACGCTCGACGATTTCCGGGCGTTCCTGGCCGCTGCGCATGATCGCGGTCTGCGCGTCATTACCGAGCTCGTCATCAATCACACTTCAGATCAAAATCCGTGGTTCCAGAAATCGCGCCGGGCCGCAGCCGGCTCGCGCGAGCGCGAGATGTATGTCTGGAGCGATACGCCCGAGAAATACACAGAAGCCCGGATCATTTTCAAAGATTTCGAGACTTCTAACTGGTCGTGGGACCCGGTCGCCAAGGCCTATTACTGGCACCGTTTCTATTCGCACCAGCCGGATCTCAATTTCGACAACCCGGAAGTGCACGAAGCCGTCGAAAAGGTGCTCGATTTTTGGCTGAACATGGGCGTCGACGGGCTGCGGCTCGATGCCGTGCCCTATCTCTACGAGCGGGAGGGCACGAGCTGCGAGAATCTGCGCGAGACCCACCAATACCTGGTAAAACTACGTGCGCACGTGGATGAAAAATTCAAGGGCCGCATGCTCCTCGCGGAAGCGAACCAATGGCCGGAGGACGCCGTCGCTTATTTCGGAAAGGGCGATGAATCGCACATGAATTTTCATTTCCCGCTCATGCCGCGGATGTTCATGTCGCTCCAGATGGAGGACCGTTTTCCGATCATCGATATCCTCGATCAGACGCCACCGATTCCGGAGACGTGCCAGTGGGCGATGTTCCTGCGCAACCACGACGAACTTACTCTTGAGATGGTGACGGACGAAGAACGCGATTACATGTGGCGCGTTTACGCGAACGATCCCACCGCGCGCATTAACCTCGGGATTCGCCGCCGGCTTGCGCCGCTCCTCGCCAACAGTCGGCGCAAAATCGAGCTGCTTAACATCCTCCTTTTTTCGATGCCGGGCACGCCCGTCCTTTATTATGGGGACGAGATCGGGATGGGCGACAATTTCTATCTCGGCGATCGCAACGGCTGCCGCACTCCGATGCAATGGTCGCCGGATCGCAACGGCGGCTTCTCGCGCGCCGATCCCGCACGGCT
>JBBRMO010000224.1:0-3968 GCA_038230815.1 Chthoniobacterales bacterium | reverse complement strand
TCGGTCGCTCGGGGTCGAGGAGGATTTCTTCATCAACTAAGGGTTCGTGAACGGGACGCTGCAGGCGGCGATGCATACCCGGCCGGATAAATTGGCGCCGGCCCAAGGAAGGCGGTCGTTGCCGGTGGCGCAGCGCAAAAGGGAGGAGTTGCTCCTGGATTTCGTGAAGGTCCATGGCGCGGTGCATCCGCGCGAGGTGGAGGAGCATTTCGCGCACGGCACGGTGCAGAATTATTGGGGGGGATCATCGCTTGCGACCACCCAAATGCTCGGTGTGCTGCATTACCGGGGAAAGCTCAGGGTGGCGCAGCGCAAAAATGGCATTCGGCTTTACCAGACCCGTCGGCATGAAGCTGAGACCCTGGACGAATCGGATCTCCGGGCGCGGATCGACGCCCTGCTCGATGTGGTGGTGAAACTTTATGCGCCGCTGCCGGGGTCGAGTCTTTCCTCGTCCGTGCGGCGCTTGCGCTATGCGGTTCCGCAATGGGAGAAGGAAATTACCGCCGCGCTGGCTCGGGCGCGGGCGCGCCTGGCGCACGTGCAAATTGAAGGCGTGGACTGGTATTGGCCTGACGAGGAGAGCCCGCGGAAGGTGTCGGCGCCGGACACGGTGCGGCTGCTGGCGCCATTCGATCCCGTCGTGCACGACCGGAGCCGCTTCGAGCTTTTCTGGGGATGGGTCTACCGATTTGAGGCTTATACGCCGGCACCGAAACGGAAACTGGGTTACTATGCGCTTCCGCTTCTTTGGCGCGATCGTGTGACCGGCTGGTGCAACCTCGCGGTCAAAGACGGGAACCTAACGAGTGATCCAGGGTATGTGGCAGGAAGGCCTCCCCTCGATCGTGCTTTCAAAGTTGCCTTCGAGGCGGAACTCGAGCGGATGCGGGTTTTTCTCGGCGCGAAGGCCTGAACGCGGAGGCGAACGCCATCCAGGCATTCAGCATTTCGCCGACTTACGTTTCTTTCCTATCGCGCCGCGCTTCTGGACTTTTCGGATGGAGTCTGGAGCAAACGGCACCTGACATGAGGTGTCGCCCATGTCCACGGTGACCGCGCCGATCATTTCGTCGAAATGGATGGCAGTGTCCGTCAGTGATTTCACCTAGGAGCCGACTGCGATGACAAACCCGTTCATCGAGGAGCGGACGTCGTTCGGTGGCTGATAAAGTCCCTTTCGCACCCGCTCGAGAAGGCGTTTGAGTTCCGCCAGGTCGAGTTCCGAATCATCCTCGATCGGAACGAGGCTCCGCAGAGTCGCCCAGCCGGCTTCGGCGGTCAGGTTTTTTTCGAATCGATCCAATCCACGAGCGAAATATCAAATCAGGGATGGTTGTCGGCGTCGAGCAGGGGCTCGAAGGAGATCCGAGGTTTGGAGGTGGATCGAGCGCTCCGCCGCTCGATCGCAACTAATGCCGGCGAAAGCCGGGAAATAACAAGCATCGAGCGGCGGAGCGCTCGATCCACCTGGGACGCAAAGCACCTCTTCATCGCCTCCGCTCGGTTTAGCTGGCTATTCGGACGAGGAGCTTGCGGCCTTTGAACTGGATGCCGTTGAGCTTTTTTAGGACGAGCTCGACTCTGGGTTCGGCGATGTCGACGAGGGTCTTCGTCGCTTGAAGATGGATGGCGCCAATTTCACCTTTCGGAATGGCGGTGACGCCAGCGATCACCCCCACGAAATCGCCTGGCAGGACGGCATGAGCCCGGCCGACGTTGAAAGCGAGACGGACCATCCCCGCTTCGTGCGAGACGGTGCCGGCTTCTTCGCGCGGCCCGGAATGTTCCGCGCGCGGGCGGCGGTTTCGCATGGGAGGTTCAAAATCATCGCGACCCCGTTCGCGCCGGTCCCGCGCGGTTGGGTCCGGGCTCCGGCGTGACGGGGCGTCATGATCATGGGCCGGACGATGGGAGCGGCGATCCTCGGGGATTGGTTCGGTCCCGCGAGATTTGTCTTCACCTAACAAGTGGATGAGCGCGGAGGCGATGTCGGTGGGCGAATAATTCTGCTCGAGCAGGTAGTCGAGGAGCTCGTCGTGCCGTTTGTATTCACCCTTCTCGAGCGTTTCGCGCAGCGCGTCGGCGAAAGCGGTAGCGCGTTTGCCTTCCACTTCTTCGGCGGTGGGAATTCTTTCCCGCCTGATGCGGCTTCGGGTGAAACGCTGGATGTTTTCCAGCCGATAGATTTCGCGCCCGGCGACGAACGTGACGGCCTTGCCGCCCTTGCCCGCGCGCCCGGTCCGACCAATTCGATGGACGTAATCTTCGCCGTCGTGGGGCAGGTCGTAATTAAAAACGATCTCGATGTCGTCTACGTCCAGTCCGCGCGCCGCGACATCGGTAGCGACGAGGAACTCCACCTTCCGTTTGCGGAACCGGCCCATGACGCGCTCGCGCATTGCCTGGGTCATGTCGCCGTGGAGCTTGTCGGCGCCGTAGCCGCGCGCGATGAGATGCTCCGTCAGTTCGTCCACCATCATTTTGGTCGCGCAGAAAATGATCGCGAGCTTTACGTCCTCGATATCGATCAGGCGGCAGAGAACTTCGAGCTTTGAGCGGCGATCGACTTCGTAATAGACCTGCTCGATCGCGGGGACCGTCATTGCTTCCGCTTCGACGCGCACGTTCACAGGGCTGCGGGTGAAGGTTTGAATCAATTGCTGAATCGGTCGCGGGATCGTGGCGGAAAAGAAAACGGTCTGCCGTTTCTCCGGCACCTGACGCAGGATCGTTTTGATGTCGTCGACGAAGCCCATGTCGAGCATGCGGTCGGCTTCATCGAGAATGACCATTCTGATCTGATCGAGCTTGAGACTCTTGCGTTCGAGGTGATCCATGACGCGACCCGGGGTGCCGATGATGATTTGGGCGCCGGCCTGCAGGCCATTGAATTGGCGTTCGTAGGATTGGCCGCCGTAGATCGGCAATTCGCGGACGCCGCGTTTGAAGAAGGCGAGCTTGGCAATCTCTTCCGCGACCTGGACGGCGAGCTCGCGGGTCGGGCAAAGGATCAGGACCTGCGGCGCGCGTAAAGTCGCGTCGACGGCCTGGATAGCGGGAATCCCGAACGCGGCTGTCTTGCCCGAGCCGGTCTGGGATTGGCCAACGACGTCCGCGCCTTCCAGTAAAATGGGTATGGCGGCGGATTGAATGGGGGAGGCCTCTTCAAACCCCATCCGCTCGATCGCCTTCAAGATTTCAGGCGCGAGGCCGAGCTCAGCGAAGAGTTTCTTCTGCATAAGGAACTAGAGCACGGCAATCGCAGGAAGCTCCGAAGTATTAGTGGGTTCTTCGGCAAGTGGATCGAGCGCTTCGTCGCTCGATGGTAATAAATCCGCGCGGGCAGGCGCGCAAGACTTCGGCATCGCGCGCGGAACGCACGATCCACCTGGGAGGTTCCGCTGGGGATAACAAAATCGATAGACAAAATACGCGTTTGGCGGCGTTGGGTTATTAAAAGACCGTTACAGAGGTCATGGAAGATGTCGTCACTCATGAAGAAGATTGGAAAGTCTGTTTTGCGGAACTGGGTCCTGGGCTCGTGCTCTTTGCCCGCCAGTTTGTCCGTTCGATTGCAGACGCCGAGGACATCGTCCAGGAAGCGTTCGTCCGGTTCTGGCGCAAACAGCATTCCATCGAGAACCGCGGTCTGCTCTACGCTACCGTCCGTTCGGTGGCGCTCGATCTTCTCCGGCGCGATGGCCGCCGCGCCCGCCGCGAGGCTGCTGCTTCGGCCGACATGGAGCAAACGACCGAGCCGCAATTTGATTTCGATGATGGCGCACCGCGCGAGCTGGCTGCTGCGATCGATCTCCTGCCCGTCCAACAGCGGGAGGTGCTGGTCATGAAAATCTGGAGCGAGCTGACTTTCGCGGAGATCGCGGCTGCTCTCGAAATTTCGCAGAACACGGCGGCGTCGCGTTATCGCTACGCGCTGGCGTCCTTGAAAAAGAATTTTGTCGTCC
>JBBRMO010000223.1:0-3976 GCA_038230815.1 Chthoniobacterales bacterium | reverse complement strand
TGCCCTCATGGCAGCGGACGAAAAGGAGGCGGCAAAGCGAGTCGGTCAGCTCCGGCGTGAAATCGAGCAGCACAACGACCGTTACTATGAAGAAGCGGCGCCGACCATTAGCGATCGCGAATACGACGCGCTTTACCGCGAGCTGAGCGATCTCGAACAGCGTTTTCCAAAACTGGCCTCAGCCAATTCGCCCACTCAGCGGGTCGGCGGCAAGGCACTGAAGGCTTTTGCCCAAATCACCCATCGGGTCCCCATGCTCAGTCTCGATAATACCTATTCGGAAGAAGAGGTGGCCGATTTCTATCGACGCCTCGAGCGACTCCTGCCGAATAAAAAAATTCCGGTAGTGATCGAACCGAAAGTGGATGGAGTCGCGGTCTCGCTACTCTATGAAAAGGGAGAACTGCGCCATGCCGCGACGCGCGGGGATGGCACTGTCGGCGACGATATTACCCAAAACATCCGGACGATCCGCGCGGTGCCGAAGCAATTGAAAGGCGAAGTGCCCCGCCTCCTGGAAGTGCGCGGCGAGGCCTACCTCGACAAAGGCGGGTTCGCCAAACTGAACGCGGAACGGCGAGATGCGGGCCTCCCGGAATTCGCCAACCCGCGAAACGCGGCCGCCGGATCGCTGAAACAGCTCGATCCGGCGATCGCTGCCAAACGTCCGCTCGGAGTCGTATTTTACGGAACCGGTTTGGTTGAGGGGGTCACGCTCGACAGGCATTCGGAGCTTTTCGCGCTGCTCAAGAAACTGGGATTGCCCGGCAGCGAACGCTGGTGGCGGGCCGATTCGATCGAAGAAACCTTGCAGGCGATCCATGAGCTTGATCGGATCCGGCACGACTTTCCGTATCAGACGGACGGCGCGGTCGTGAAAGTGGACGCGTTTGGACAACGCGCGGTTCTGGGTTTCACCGCAAAATCGCCCCGCTGGGCGATCGCTTTCAAATACGAGGCAGAACGCGTCGAAACGAAGCTCCTCGACATTCTCGTTCAAGTCGGACGGACGGGAACGCTGACGCCGGTGGCTGCGCTGGAGCCGGTGGTTGTCAGCGGCAGCACGGTGAGCCGGGCAACCTTGCATAACGAGGAAGAGATCGCGCGGAAAGACATTCGGATCGGCGACACCGTCTCGATCGAAAAAGCCGGGGAAGTGATTCCAGCTGTGGTCAGCGTGCGCACCGATTTGCGGAAGGGCCACGAGAAAAAATTCCGAATGCCGAAGCATTGTCCGGAATGCGGCAGTGCCGTGGTGAAAGAGGAAGGCCAGGTCGCAGTTCGTTGCGTGAATAGCCAATGCCCGGCCCAGGTGCGACGGCGGATCGAGCATTTCGCTTCCCGCGGCGCGATGGACATCGAAGGGTTCGGCGAAGCGGTTGTGAATCAATTGGTGCGACAAAAACTCCTCGCGGATGTCGGCGATATTTACTCGCTCAAAGCCGAGACCCTGCTCGAGCTGGAACGGATGGGGGAGAAAAGTGTCGCGAATCTGGTCGAGGCGATTGAGCGCAGTAAATCGCGCCCTCTTTGGCGATTGTTGTTCGGACTGGGTATCCTCCACGTCGGTGTCAGCGCATCGCGCGCGCTCTCAGAACATTTCCCGGATCTCGACGCGATCGCGGGGAGTTCCGTCGAAGAGCTGCAGCTGATTCCCGATGTTGGCGAAGTCGTCGGCCGCAGCATTCACGAATTTTTTCGCGAGCCGCACAACCTCGAGGTCATTGAAAGGTTAGGCAAAGCGGGACTGCGTTTTGAGGCGGAACCAAAAGCGGAAGGCGCGGCGCCGGGTTTTAAAAACACGACCTGGGTCATTACGGGAACTCTGAGCCAAACACGCGAAGCAATTGCCGAACTCATCCGCGCGCGCGGTGGACAGATCAGCGGCAGCGTTAGCAAAAAAACCAGCTATCTCCTGGCTGGTGAGGAAGCAGGCAGCAAGCTTGAGAAGTCAAAAGAACTTGGCGTTCGGATCATCGATGAAGACGAATTCCGCAAGATGCTCCTGTTGTAGCCGGGATCGGTGATCCCGGCTGGATCACGCGGACGCCGGCTACCACGGACTTCGGCCGGGATCACCGATCCCGGCTCCAACAGCAAATTTCTGCATTTTTGGGTTGTCATCGGAGCGGTGGACAGATAGCCACATCCTTCGTGCGCCCATCCATCCTATCTCGCGTCGTCTTTTGTCTCCTCATTCCAATCCTTCCGCTTACCGTCCGCGCCGGCAGTTTCGCGTTGAACGAACAAAGCGTGAGCGGCTTGGGCACCGCGTATGCGGGCGGCGCCGCCAGCGCTGAAGACGCCTCCACCCTCTTCTACAATCCGGCGGGCCTCGCCCGGCTCGACCAGGGCGAATTCCAGATGGGCCTCCACGCGATTATTCCCTCCGACGAATTTACGAACCAGGGGTCGCGCTACAATCTGCCGGGCACCCCCTTCGATGGGCTGCCGGTTCTCGGAAACAATGGCGGGAATGCCGGGGTCAACCACATCATTGGTAACATGTATTTGTCGCAGCCGATTCTTCGCAATTCGAGTTACGGCGATCTCACCATCGGACTTGGTCTCACGAGTCCGTTTGGGTTGGAGACCGATTATTCACCGGGCTGGGTTGGACGCTACGCGGCGTTGCGGACAAAGCTTCTGACGCTCGACATCCAGCCGACGGTCGCCTGGCGCTGGGACCGCTTCTCGATCGGCGCCGGTCTCGACATTCAATACGCTTCGGCTCGCCTGTCGCAGGCGATCGACTTTGGTTTGGCGGCGCAGGCTCCGCTCGGGCAATTTTACGCGGCGCTGCCCGCGATCCTCGCCGGCCGCGGAGTACCCCCGGCCGCGATTCCAGGCGTCATCGCAGCGACGCGCGCCGCTTACACCGCCGCTGGATTTGTTCCCGGCGGCCTCGATGGCGTGACCGAGATTACCGGCGACTCGTGGGATATCGGTTTCACGGTGGGCGGACTCTTCGAATATCGAAAGATGGGTGAAGGCGAAGGCAGCTTTTTGCAGGATGGCCGAATCGGCATCAGCTACCGCTCGAAGATCGATCACACCCTCGAAGGCAACGCCGAATTCCGCCGCGTCCCGTTGATTACCGCAGCGGGCGCGCCGGTGCAGTTCCCGTCGCCCAATGCGTTCCAGGCGGTCTTCTTCGATCAAGGCGTGACGGCGAACCTGGATCTGCCGGACATAATGCACTTCAGCATCTATCAACGCTTCGCGAAGCAGTTCGCCGTGATGGGCGATGTCACCTGGACCCATTGGAGCCGGCTCCAACAGGTGCCGATCGTTTTTGACAATCCGGGCACGCCCACAAATGTGCTGAACATCAGCTACGACGACGCGATGCGCTACGCCGTCGGGTTTGAATGGTACGCCTGCAAGAACCTGACCTTGCGCACCGGCTTCGCTTACGATGAGACACCGATCCAGAGCTCGGACCTTCGCACCCCCCGCATTCCGGACAACAACCGTTACTGGCTCTCCTTTGGCGCCAAATATTCGCCGCGCGATTGGCTCGACCTCGATGTCGGCTATGCCCACCTCTTCGTCGAAGACCCGACCTCGAACTTCACGGATAACCAGGGACACCAGCTCATCGGAACTTATGATGCGCACGTCGATATCGTGAGCGCTTCGGTTACGATCAAATGGGGTGGCCCGCGCGAAAAGACGACGACCTACGCGAAAGACAGCAAGGAAGTCCGCAGTTATCAGAAGTAGATTGCGCGAGGAATGCGATCATCGGGATCCGTCGTCCTGCCTGCCACGGCGTAGCCTTCGAAGGGGGGTGGGCGACGCAGAGGAGTGCTGCCATCGCATCCGCCGGTTCGCCCAGCGAGTAGCTACAGGAGACGACCGCCGCTTGATGAGTAATTGAGATCAGAAGAAAAGTGACTGATGAGCTTCCCCCTGCCTTCCCAGAATTGTCCCCCGGTCCGCGCCTGATTCCCCGTTCGGTAGCCCGCTGGCG
>JBBRMO010000222.1:0-4021 GCA_038230815.1 Chthoniobacterales bacterium | reverse complement strand
GGTGGATCGAGCGCTCCGTCGCTCGATGTTAGGGAATGTTGGCGAAGCCGAGTGATCTTGGCCGACCCCAATGGCGATCGAGCTAAAAGTGATCGCTGCGATCGGGTGGGTGGATCGAGCGCTCCGTCGCTCGATGTTAGGGAATGTCGGCGAAGCCGAGTGAATTTGGCATCGTCCGACGGAGCGGCCGATCCACCTTACTCCTCTTCGAAGCGAGCAATATCATCGAGAATTGTTTGGGCCCGAGTGACGCTGGGGCCGGCCGAGCTGCTCTCAAGATTTTTCGCGAACTTCTCGCGGCCCGGACGACGGGACCAGAAAATAATCCCGTAAAGAAGGCCGAGGCAGACAAACCCGCTCAGGAGAAACCCGCCCACAACTTCCGGGTTCCGAACCCAAACGTCGGCACCGAGTTTGTAAAAGAGAATGAGGATCAACGGAATCCAAATGAAGCAGCCCGCGAGGCCGAACCAAAGGGCGGCCCGCACGTGCCACCTTCGCAGATCAACGATTTGCTTCTGGAGGACGAGAACCGGGACGGCGTAGTTCAGTTGGGAAATCAGGAACAGGTCCCTGGCGGCGAAGACAATGAACATGACTCCGTAGGCGTGGAGCGAGATGCCGTAGAACATCAGGTGCGGAGTGCGAATATGGTTGACCCAAAAGCTGCCCGCGAAAATGGAAAGGACGACGCCGCAGATGAGTTGGATGATTTGACCGACAAGCAGTCGGCGGAAGCCGCGGTGGAAGTGGCCAAGTTTGCTTTCCCTGAATTGATGCAGTGCGAGCGTGTGTTGCCGCTCTAAAGTTCGGTTCAGGGTCTGCCAGGCGATTTTCAGGTCGTCGAGTTCGGTAGTCGGCATGGTTAATCCTTGGCTTGAGTCAGGTCTTGTCGGAGGCGTTCTTTGAGGCGACTGAGTTTCGTCGCGACGTTTGTTTCGGTGATTCCCAGAATGACCGCGATGTCGCGATAGCTCTGGTCGTCGAGATAAAGCAGGAGGAGCGCGCGATTCAGCGGATCGAGCGTTGCGATCACGCGCTGGAGCATGACGATCCGTTCCTCCATCTCTGGAGTTTCGATGGATTCGACGGCAAATTCGCGCCCGATTTCATCGAGGGGAACTGTCTGGCGTACCGGCCGGGTATTTCTGCGGAGAAAGGTGATCGCAACGTTGAGCGCGATCCGATACATCCAGGTTGAGAACGGGCGACCCAGCGAATAACGCGGATAGGCTTTCCAAAGTTGGAGCATGATTTCCTGGGTCAGATCGTGCTGATCCGCCAGGCTGCGGCAGTAGCCCGCCGCGACTTTGCGAAGAATTCCGCGATGTTGCTCTACCAGCTGGAGAAAAATCTCCTGGCCGTCAACCGAGAGCGCCATGGCTTCTGAACATGTTTCCATTCTGTGTAGCGGAGATTTGAAGTCCTTACCAAGGTGATTCGCCACGCCTGCCAAAAAATCACACGGAATTTGTGCACCCTCTTAATTCGGCGTTGGACGTTCGGCGTCGGGCGTTGGACGTTTTCCTTTCATGCCGTTCCGCATCACCGCCGCCGATCATACGGGTATCACGGTCTCGAATCTCGAACGCTCCCTCGCGTTCTGGCGTGATGTTCTCGGCTTCGAGCTTTCCCATCGCGCCCATCAGACGGGTGCACTCGCCGAGCAAATCACCGGCGTGGCTGGCGCCGAAATCCTGATCGCGGTCCTGAAAGCGCCCGGCCACAAGATCGAGCTGCTCGAATATCGCGCCCCGGCGGATCGCAGGCAGGTCGATCTCAGGCCGTGCGATGTTGGATCGATCCATGTCGCGTTAACCGTCGATAATCTCGATTCCGTTCTGGAAAAGATTGCCGCTTCCGGTTGGATCGCCGCGGGCGAGCCGCAAACGCTCACGATCGGCCCGAACGCGGGTAAGCGCGTCGTTTACGTTCGTGATCCGGATGGCACTACCATCGAACTGATGCAGCCGCCTCCGGCTTGAGGTGGATCAGCATCGGCGGAGCTTCAAAGCCTTCGCGCGGAGCTGCCGATCCCCCCTTGTCTCGTTGACGTGCGGTTCTCTGCGTGCAGCATTGCGGAATGATTTTTTCGACCGACGAAAAATTTGCGCTCCGTCTCGATGCCGGAGACCCGCTCCGGCAATTCCGCGACAAATTTCATCTGCCCCTTGCTGAGAATGGTCAGCCCCTAATTTATTTTGCGGGAAATTCGTTAGGCCTAATGCCGAAGACGGCGCGACAACTGGTCGAGCAGGAACTCGATGACTGGGCCAGGCTTGGCGTCGATGCGCATCTGGAGGCGGTGACGCCCTGGTATTCGTACCACGAAACTTTGCGGGAGCCGATGGCGCGGGTCGTCGGCGCGAAACCGATCGAGGTCATCTGCATGAACAGCCTCACCGTGAACATCCATCTCATGATGGCGAGCTTCTTTCGGCCGACCAAACATCGTTTCAAAATCCTGATGGAGGAACCGGCATTTCCTTCCGACACCTACGCGATCAAGACCCAGATCGCTCATCATGGACTTGAGCCGGAGGACGCATTGCTCCTGGCGCGTCCGCGCGACGGTGGGGTCACGGTTCCGACGGAATCCATTCTCGAAGTGATCGAAGAAAACGGGGACCAGCTGGCGGTCGTGATGATCGGAGGCGTGAATTTTTTCAGCGGCCAGTGGTTCGACATCCCGAAGATCACCGCCGCGGCGCAGAAGCACGGCATCACAGTCGGTGTCGATCTCGCGCACGCCGTCGGCAACGTTCCGCTCTCATTGCACGAATGGAACGTCGATTTCGCCGTCTGGTGTTCCTACAAGTATCTGAACGCAGGGCCCGGCGCGGTGGCGGGCGCGTACGTCCACGAGCGCCACGCCACGAACACGAAAATGCCGCGATTAGCCGGCTGGTTCGGCAACGATCCAAAGACCCGATTCCGAATGCAACTCGAGCCGGAGTTTATTCCGGTCGCGTCCGCGGACGGCTGGCAGGTTAGCAATCCTCCGATTTTTTCGATGGCGCCGTTGCGCGCCTCCCTCGCCGTTTTCGACGAAGCCGGCGGTATGGAACCGCTCCGCGCGAAATCGAAGAAATTGACCGGCTACCTGCAGTTTCTGTTGGAGGAAGCCGGTTCGAATCGTTTTACCGTCATCACTCCGCGCGAAGCCGGCGCCCGCGGCTGCCAGTTGTCCATTTTGGCCCACGAACATCCGAAGGAACTTCATCAGGAATTGGAAGCCGCCGGGGTCAAAGCCGACTTCCGCGAACCGAACGTCATCCGGGCCGCGCCAACTCCGCTCTACAACACTTTTCATGACGTCTGGCGCTTCGCTCGAATTCTGACCGAACATTAATGACGGATCCTTTGTCGCATGGTGATGATTTCGCGCGCCGGTTGCGCGGGTTCGGACCGCTCGGCATCCTTGCGATCCTCATCATCCTCGCGGGCAATTTCCTGATCGCCCCAGCCGGCGCGATTCTTGTTCTGGGGTGGACCTCGCTCTCCCTCACCCCGTGGCGTGAGATCGGTTACGTGCGTCCGAGGAGCTGGACTCGCACGTTCGTGATCGGCGTCATCTTCGGGGTTGTGTTCAAGTTTTTCATGAAGGCGATCGTGATGCCGCTCCTGGGCGCGCCTCCCGTCAATCAGGCCTACCATTGGGTGGCCGGGAACGCGGCGGCGCTGCCCGCCATGTTTTATCTTCTGATCGTCGTGGCAGGGTTCGGAGAGGAAACGGTTTATCGTGGATGGATGTTCGAACGTCTCGGCAAGCTTCTTGGGACCAGCGCGTGGGCCAAAACGGCAACCGTTCTTTTCGTTTCTATCATATTTGCTCTCGCCCATTATCCCGATCAGCGAATTGCGGGCGTGGAGCAGGCAATGATCACCGGCCTTGTTTTCGGCACAATCTTTGCCGCCACCGGCCGCATCTTCCTGTTGATGGTCGCGCATGCCGCCTTCGACCTGGCCGCGCTCGCGATGATCTATTGGGACTTCGAACCCAAAGTCGCGCACTTCTTTT
>JBBRMO010000221.1:0-4023 GCA_038230815.1 Chthoniobacterales bacterium | reverse complement strand
TGGGCCCAGACCTACGACCTGAAAAAAGTCGGCGACATGCCGGAGCGGAACACCGTCTTCGACGTGGACGGCAAAATCTACAGCCGCCTCGCCGGCGCCAACCGCGTCAAGGTCGCGCTCAACGAAGTCTCTCCGTTTTTCGTCGACGCGCTTCTGGCGCGCGAGGACACCCGCTTCTTCGAACACGGGGGGATCGATTGGCGGGGCATCGCGCGGGCGCTCGTGCGCGACGTCATGAGCGGTTCGGCCAAGGAAGGCGCAAGCAGCATTACTCAGCAGCTCGCCCGGAACAGTCTTCCTCTCGGTGGCCGGACGCTCAGCCGCAAGGTTCTCGAGGCCATGGTGGCGCTCCGGATCGAAAAAGACTTCACCAAACAACAGATCCTCGAAGCTTATGTGAACCGGATTTATTTCGGCGCCGGCTGTTACGGAGTGCAGACCGCTTCGCTCGCTTATTTCGGGAAGGACGCCGCGAAGTTGAATCTCTCAGAGTCCGCGATTCTGGCCGGATTAATCCGGAGCCCGAACCGTTTTTCGCCGTTGAAAAATCCGGAAGGCGCCGCGTTGCAACGAGACACCGTGCTCGATCGCCTCGTCGAGCTGAAGAAAATCAGTCCCGCGCAGGCGCAGGAAGCGAAGCTGACCAGGGTCGCCTCGCACCCGAAACGGATGCCGCTGATCCAGGAAAACTACGCCATGGACGCGGTCCAGCGCGACCTCAACCTGCTCCTCACCCCGGACCAGATCGATAACGGCGGCCTCTTTATTTACACGACGCTCGATCCCACGGTGCAGAACACCGCGACGCAGGCGATCGAGACACAGCTCACCAAGATCGAACACCAATCGAATTTTAAACACCCGCTCAAGGCCAATTATCGGCCGCCGGAAGAAGGAGAAGACTCCTCGATGCCGTATCTCCAGGGAGCGCTGGTCGCGATCGACAACGATAGCGGCGGAATTCGCGCCCTGGTGGGCGGACGCGATTACGCGCAGAGTAAATTCAATCGCGCTCTCGCTCCGGCGAACCGCCAGGTCGGTTCTTCCTTCAAGCCATTCGTTTACACGGTCGCGTTTGCGCATGGCCTCCTCCCGGGTGCGGCGGTGAGCGACGGGCCGATTGAGCCGGGTGAGATCCAGGGGGCGGGAAATTGGACGCCAGGAAATTCGGACGGCACTTACGGGGGGATCCAACCGGTTTCTTACGGTCTGATCCATTCGCGCAATACGATGAGCGTGCGCGTCGGCGAAATTGCGGGGCTCGATAACGTGGCGAAAATCGCCACGACTCTCGGTCTCGGCCAAAATATCCCTCACGGGCCGGCGATTTACATCGGCTCGTTCGAGACCGACCTCAAGGATCTGACCGCAGCCTATACGGTTTTTCCAAACGCGGGCGTTCGGAAGCAAGCTTACGTCATTGAGCGGATCGATGACGCCGATCACAATCCGATTTACCGCGCCGCGCACGTGAGTGCGCCGGCCCTCGATCCCAGCGCGGCGTGGATGACGTCGCAACTGATGGAGCAGGTGCTCGTTAGCGGGACGGCCGCGAGTGCGAAGTCGCTCGGGTTCAAACTCCCCGCTGCCGGCAAGACCGGCACCACGAACGATTACAAAGACGCCTGGTTCGTGGGTTACACGAACGCGATCACCTGCGGCGTCTGGGTTGGATTCGATCAGCCGCAAACCATCATCCCGCGAGGTTACGGTGCCGCGCTCGCCTTGCCGGTCTGGACCCAGGTGATGACGAAGGCGGCGCAACGCTATCCCGCTCATTCGCTGGAGGCGACGATGCCGCTCGTGAGCGCCACCGTTTGCTCCATCTCAAATCATCTCGCGACAACGGGATGCAACGCCGCGGGCACCGCCTATGAAATTACCTTGCCGGATGACAAGGTGCCGACGGTTGCCTGCGAAATTCATGGCGGCACGCAGACCCAATTTGCCCAGAAATTGCAGGACATGGGTCAAAAAGCGACCACGCTTCCCAACAAGGTCTTCCAATCGTTCCGCAAATTCTTTGGCGGCAAATGAGCGCCCCGATGCTTTTCCGAATTGCAGCAGCGCTTTGTTTCCTCGCGGTCGCGCTCGGTGCCTTCGGCGCCCACGCTCTGAAGGCCTCGCTGGCCGCCAGCGGGATGCTTGAAGTCTGGAACAAGGCGGTCCTGTATCATTTTCTTCACGCGATCGCGCTTGTCGCGGTCGCGTAGCACGGGGCGGAAAATCGCGCGGCCTATTTCCTTCTTCTCGCGGGAGTCGTCCTCTTCAGTGGGAGTCTTTATGTCATGGCGCTGACCCAGATTCGCTGGCTGGGCGCAATCACACCGCTGGGCGGCCTTTGTTTTCTCGCCGGCTGGGCCTGGCTCGTAATTTCTCCAAAGTTGTAAAGAGACGATAACTCGTCTTCCCAACACACGGTCGAGGGATCCTGCCTGTAGCCACCCGGCAGGGCGAGGCGTCCGAGAGGTGGGTTTGCCTTCTCTCACGTCGCCTTCAGGGCGAAGGCTCCGGAAGAGCAGCGCGACGGAACTTGTCGCACTCGCCTCTGCGCTGCTAATCTAGCGCTACCGATGTTCCATTTTTTCCAAACCGAAAAGGCGATCGTCACGATCCTCATTTTTATCGGGACCTTTTTTGCCGCGCTCACCATCGGCCGGTTCCTCAAGCGCCGCGCCGGGGTGCGCCTCGGCGTTCTCTTCCAGCTTTTTTGCCTGACGCTCGCGTTTTACGCGGCCACTTCGTTCTACGGCCTGGAGGCAAGCTGGCGCAATCATGTCGGCTCCGCCCTCTTTCTGCTCAGTACCGCATTTTTGGTCGCGCTTCTCGATCGCTATCTCTGGGAGGGTTATTGGGAAAAAAAGCGGCGAACGACCATCCCCCACTTTCTTCGCCAGGTTGTCGCGCTCTTCATTTTCCTCATCGCGTTGCTCCTCGTCTTGAGCATCGGCTATCACGCCCAAAGCGAACTTCGTGGGTTGCTCGCCGGTTCCGGAATCGCTGCCATCGTCCTCGGCTTTGCCACCCAGGATCTTTTTGGCGGCATCATCTCGGGGATCGCTCTCCAAATCAGCAAGCCGTACAAGGTCGGCGACTGGCTCCATATCCAGGAGCGGTTCGCCGAAGTGATGGAGATCAACTGGCGTTCAACCCGGCTCCGGACCAATGACGGCATCTACCTTGATATTCCCAACTATCTGGTCGCGCGGAACACAATCGTCAACCTTCATTACCCGACCCAGGTCCACGCGATGCGTTTGCGGGTCGGGGTCGATTACGAAGTTCCGCCCAACCGGGTAAAAGACGCGCTTTTTAGGTCCGCCTTGAGCGCGGAAGGCGTTCTCCATGATCCGCCTCCAAAAATTTACGTCATGGATTTTGCCGACTCCGCCGTGATCTATGAGATTAAGTTCTCCATGGGAAACCACCGATTTTTTAACGATATTTGCGATGCGATCCGGACCAATATCTGGTACGAATTCAAGCGCCAGCAGATCACCATTCCCTTCCCGATCCGCACCCTCCATCTGCAACGCGGTTCCAAGCGGACTGTCGACCCCCAGGCGGAAGCCCGAGCGATTCTGCGCAATGAGGCGCTTTTCGACTGTATGAACGACGCGCAGCTCGCAAACGTGCTCCAAAACGCGCAGATCCATCGCTACGGCCGCGGCGAACGTCTCATCCAGGAAGGTGACAAAAGCGATTCGATGTTCGTAATGCTGCGGGGAACCGCGACGGTCTCAGTGGCGAGGAATGGCACGGGCGTCCGTGTCGGCGTTATGCGTCAGGGAGATTGCTTTGGCGAATTTTCTCTTCTGACGGGCGACCCGCGTTCAGCGACTGTGCAAGCGGAAAACGACTGCGAAGTTCTCGAAATCGGCAAACCGGTGATGGCCGAGGTGCTGCGGGAATCTCCCGAATGCCTGACCGCGCTCAGCGAGCTGCTCGCAAAACGGAAACTCGAAGGCGAAGGCATCGTGAAAGACGCCGTCCTGCCCGACAACCAGGAGCAAAAGGAAACGG
>JBBRMO010000220.1:0-4043 GCA_038230815.1 Chthoniobacterales bacterium | reverse complement strand
TTGCCGCTTCGATGGCGCCGCTCGCGCCCAGGGGATGACCGGTGTACGCCTTGGTTCCACTCACAAGTAACCGTTTTGCGTGATCACCGTAGACTTCCTTGATGGCCATCGTCTCCGTGCTGTCGCTCAACTGCGTCGAACTCGCATGCGCATTGACGTAGTCGATCTGCCCGGGGGCAAGCCCGGCATCCGCCAGCGCCTCGCGCATCGCCCGAATGCACGATTCCCCGCCTGGCAACGGCGATGTCATGTGAAATGCGTCATTGTTCAGGCGATAACCGAGCACCTCTGCAAAGATGTGCGCGCCGCGATTCCGCGCATGCTCCAGTTCTTCAATGACAAGCGACGTGGCTCCTTCGCCCATGACGAACCCATCGCGTCTTCGATCGAACGGGCGGCAGGCCAGCGCCGGATCACCCGCCCATTGGCTCATCGTCTTGATGATGGCGAAGGCACCGAAAGTGAGGGGACTGAGCGGTGCTTCGGCCCCGCCCGCCACGATCACGTCCGCGAAATCGTCGCGGATGTAGCGCAGGGCTTCACCGACCGCGACCGTGCCGCTCGCGCAGCTGTTTGAGTTCGTGGTTCCCACGCCGCGGAACCCAAATTCGATGGCAATGTTGGAGTGCGCTGACCCTCCGAAAACCTGAAGGGCCAGGGTTTGGTTCACGCCGCGCGTTCCTTTCTTGAGGAAATGGGCGTGTTGCGATTCCGCATTGGCGATGCCGCCGAGGGCGGTGCCGAAACTCACGCCCACCCGAGGTTGCGGCGTCTGCTGTGAATAGGATAAGCCGGAATCCTCGAGCGCCATTTTTGCCGAGGCGACGGCAAACTGCGCATAACGATCGAGACGTTTCAGGCGATGCGGCGGAAAATGATCTTCCGGAACCCAATCAATAATCTCGCCGCCGCAATGGGCGTTGAACTCCGCCGTGTCGAAGCTCGAGATATGTCGGATGCCGCTTTTCTCCGCGCGCAAACCGCGCCAAAAAATTTCGCGCCCCGTTCCAATGCAGGTGAGTGGACCAATTCCGGTGATGACCGCTCGGCGTCTAGGCATTTTGGATTTCGGGTTGGGGACTTGGAGAAACCTGGCTTTCGAGGTGGGCCTTCATGCACATGAGGGTGCGGCTCGCGACGGGATGAATAAATCCCTTCCCGATTATTGGCTCGACCAGCGGGGCAAGGAGGCGAATTCGAAACCGAAGATCGTGGACAATCTCGACGAGGACGCCAGCCGGCGTTTCCTTGAACAACCAGACGACGTGCATTCCTTTTGTCCACGCTTTGAGGTGGTGAAAATGAATTTCGCATTTGGCCCGGTCGATTACCTGCTCGGAGGTCCAGGAAATCGGGAGGCCGGCTCGGACCGCCGCCATCACCACGAGATTGCGATCGGGGCTTCGCTCGAGGTAACGAATGTAGCGGTAATGGGGGAGGATTTTCGGCCACAGCTCCAGGTTCGCCGCCGTTTCGAAGATGGCGCTTTTTGGCGCCTGGATGATAATGGAGTTGCCGGTGTGCATTCGCGGGCGAAAAGGACCTTGGCCACTCCGCTCTTCAGGCTAAGCTACCGCGAAAATGGAGCAACGAGCTGAAAAATAGCAATGGCGTTACTAATGAAATCGACCTGCGAAAAGTGCGGGCGAGAGCTCGTGCCGGAGGGCGAGGCTTACATCTGCACGTACGAATGTACCTTTTGCCGGGAATGTACTGAGGGGATGGCGGCGTTGTGTCCGAACTGCGGCGGAGAACTGGTGCGAAGACCGCGCAAAGGGAAGATCCAGGGAAGCGCGTGAGCGTCGTTTCAAGGAGGGGCGCTTTCCAAACCGTCCGGCCGTCGCAAGACGGCCGCAGTAATAGTGAAGCGATAGAATCGCCTTCGCCCAGGTCGGCGGGCTAGAGACCGCCGCTCCTTGATGCGCTATCGCTGCCGATGCTTGATCCGGTAGGTCAGGAAGCATTCTTCGCCAACGGTGCGCATTTCGGTGAGGGAGCAGCGAACCGCGCGCGGAAGAAAATCCGTACTCAAACCGGTTAGCGTCGGCCCTTTGGCGCCGCCAAACAGGAAGGGCGCAATGGTCAAATTGAGCTGATCGACCAAATCCCCCTCGAGCAAGGAGCGAAAGAGCTTGGCGCCGCCCTCGCAGGCGACTGTTCGCACCCCGTAGTCGCGACGCAATTGCTGGAGCATCCAGGCGAGGTCGACCGACTTCGAATCGCTTAAATGAAGGGTGGCCTTCTCCCGCAGCGCTTTTTGATAGCGCGCCGGCATCTGAAGCGTCGAAAAAATCACGATCGGGGAAATGTCCGCCTGGAAGATTCTTAGTGAAGCATCAATCCGACCTTCATTTGAAATGATCACCCGCAAGGGGAATGGCGTTTGGCCGCGGGCGATTCGCTCCTCCCGCATCTTGGGATCGGGCAGTCCCAGCCGGACGTTGTCGTGCTTCAGCGTGCTGTGACCGATCAAAACGGCATCGCCCAGCGCGCGCTGCCGGAGCAGGTGTGTCTTATCTTCGCGCGAAGTAAAATCGACGGGAGAGAAATTTTTCGTCGTGATTTTGCCGTCGACCGTCATGGCAAACGTGACCGCGACGAAAGGACGTTTGCGGCTCTGCCTCGGAGGGACGTGCTTCTGCACGTCCGTCTTGTCGCGGCGCTCCAAAGAAATGGGACGTGCAGAAGCACGTCCCTCCGAACGAGGCCTACTCTTCCTGATCGCTGATTTCATGCTCGAGCGTGGCGAATTCCTGTTTCATTTCGCGCATCTTCACATGCCCGGTAGCGCCGCTCGGCCGATAAAAGAAATAGACAATCCCGCCCGGCAGGCAGCAGAGCAGGATCACGGTAAATCCGGTCAGGCCGATCATTCGCGCCACGGCTGGAGGAATGGCGCAGAGATTGAACAACATGACCTGTAAAATAAATTCGCGAGTCCCGACGCCGGCGAAACTGATCGGGAGCGATGAGATTGTGCGCTCGATCGGCATGATCGCGAAGAAGTCGACCGGGGCAACGGCCGCTCGGAATGCGTAAGCGACGCAGAGAAATGTGGCGAATGTTCCGAGGTGGCAAACGAGCGACGCGCCGAAAGCGGCTGTGGTCGCCCGCCAGTGACGCGCATACAGGTGATAGGCCGCCGAAATCTCCAGGAGTTTTTCCCGGCCGGGAAAACGATGCGGCAGTTTGTGAAGGAGATTGAAGCCGCTGACGATGAAAGTCGTAGTCACGAACAAGACCGATGCACCGAAAATGGCGAGTACCACCCAGACGTAGAACCGCGGATTGTGCAGCGGATTGCTGTCGAGCTGCGCGGCCGTTTCGCGCGTCAGCCAGCTGTAGCGCAGGAAGATCAGGATACCGGTGATGATGATCAACGCGATCAGGCCGGTCATGCGATCGAACAGAACGGCGAGGAGCGCCCCCGGCTTTTTCGTGGGCGTTTCTTTCCAGAGGAGGTAGGTCTTGACGATGTCGCCACCGGTCCCGCCGGGAAGGAATTGATTGTAAAACATCCCGATAATGAACAGGCCGGCGATCCGCGCGGTGCTCAAATGGATGCCCTGGACTCTGAGCAAAATTTGCCAGCGTACGACGGCGGCGAATTCGACAAGGATATAAGCGCCCATGGCGGCGAGGATCCACCGGTAATCGGCGTCGCGAATGGCGACCGCCATGGCGCTGCGCACGGCGGGATCGTGGAAGACCCAGTAGAGTAACGCGCCCGTAACGAGGAGTTGCAGGAGCGTGATGAGAGTTTTTTTCATTCGCCGAACCGTTCTTTCCAGCGGCTGACAGATAATCGGATTTCGTCAACGGTTCGGCGGGGGCTCATTTCCCAGACAAATAAGCAGTTCGCCGGGAGAAGCGGAACAAGTTTCTCCAAATCCACCATTCCAGTGAAGGGCGCCTGATGGTCCTGCCCCGGCCATTTGCAATCCTGGAGATGGCAGCCGAAGGCGCGGGGACCGATCTGACGGAGCCAATCCTCGTGGTTCACGAAACCGAGGTTTTCCTTAACCTGGATATGCCCCATGTCG
>JBBRMO010000219.1:0-4089 GCA_038230815.1 Chthoniobacterales bacterium | reverse complement strand
TGAGATTGCGATGGCGACCGCCCGCAGGTTTCGACACCCGGTGACAAACTTCCAGACGCGCTCAAATTCTGCGCGGCGCCGCGTCGCGGGAAGGTCGGCGAAATAATCGAGATCGATCGAGATCACTACCGGTTTCTCCTCCTGGAGCTCAGTCCCCAGGCGATCGAATCCGACCACGCGGCAGCGTTCTCGAAAAGAACCGCTCCGGCGTGGGGCGGCTTCGAGGTGGCCATCGAGTTGTCCGGCCGCTTCTTTTTGCAGCGCGCTCTTTTTGCTCGTCGACACCCGGTCTCTTCGCACCCAGATCATGCGCCCGATCGGTGCCGGCATCAGTGGTTCGATCCAGTTGAAACATTGGACAGCGCCGATTTCGCGCCAGTGGTGGAGAAGCTCGCGCCGTTCTTCCAGGGAAGAAACCCTCCGCAGCCGTTCCCGCAGATTGTCGGAGTCGAAAATCGCCGACGCGTCGCTGTGCGCGTCGAAATGGACCAGGGTGTAATCCTCATCGAGGTCCAGATGCGCGGCCAGCCAGTAAAAAGAGCCGGCGTGGCTGTCTTCGACGTAGATCGGCAGGGAGATCGGAGACGCGGCCGTCCCGCGCGCCAACGCGATGAACAGGCCCGCGGCGAACCAGCGTGCTTTCACCGCGCCGGCTGAATCTTCGGTTTCTGCAAAAGCTTCGCGCGCATTTCCAGAATCGAAATGCAGGTGTCGTGGGCGCTGCTGCCGGCGTGCACTTTCTTGATCACCAGCTTCACCGTGTCCACCGGCTTCGCATAGTCGCGCACTGGGATCGGATAAAGGTTTGCAAACTTGTCGTCGGGAATGGCGGCGACAAAAGTGTGTTCTCCGTTCAGGGTGATCTCGAGTTCGGCCACGCGATTATTTTTTGACCAGAGCGTCGCGTCATCGGCGCGATATCCGGGCATGATCATGATCGCGTCGAGCGGCAGTGACCGATGCAGGTTCAGGGTGATGCTCTCGCCGACTCCGTCGCCCTCTACGCCCTCCGCCCAGGTCTTCTCCGATTCCAGGCCCTTGATATTATCGACGCCGTATTGGTGCTCGCCGTCCGGTTTCAAGGTCGAGCTCGCCGTCGCGTCGTAATCGCTATGCTGCAGAAAATAGCGGTTCCCTTCGATCACATATTCCGCCCGGAACTTCTGCTCATCGCCGGTGTAAGCCCTCGCCGGATACGTGTCGTAAGCAGGGTGAACGACGATCTTCATGTCGTCCGCCAGGGTCGGTTTCAGGTTCTGAAAATCCCACTCAAACTGGGTGTCCGTGATCTTCTTGAAACGGTCCTTCGGTTTTGTGATCGAAATTTCTTCCGGGCGCGAGTGGAGGTAATTCACCGTCACTTTGCCTTTCCCGATCGGTCCTTTCCAGGTCGCCGCCGGCGAAAGGGAGTAGCGGAAATAGGCGTCGCCGGAATGGGAGTCGTCTGACACCGAGCTCTGGATCGCGGCATACGGCGAGCGATAGCGGATCAAGATTTCGCGGGTCTGCCCCGGGGTGAAGGGAATGACCGATTTTTTCCAGAGCCGCGTCGCCGCCTTGAATTCGCCCCAGTTCGAGTCCTTCTCCGGTCTCGGCTTCTCCCCTTTCGCGTCCACATTTTCCCATTTCAATTCCGTGCTGTCCGCGGTGATGGCGTACCCTTCCAGGTCGGTCATGGTGTTACCGCCTTCGTCCTCCGATTCGGCCCACCGTTCGACCGGGAAAAAGAAAGCCTGGTCGACCTGCGCGCCGGTGTTGCGCATCCGGTAACGCACCTCCACCGCCGCGAATTCCTGGTGCAGATCGATGACCAGCTTTTCCTCCTCGATCGTCACATTCGTGGAACGCTTCTGATCGGACGCCGCGCCGTTCCCTGTCACCGGCACTCCTGTCTGCCAGGCGCCGCCGTTGCCGAATGTGGACGTGTGGGCCAGAAGCCAGCACAACGTCGCCCCGAAAAGAATGGGCTCCAATTTCATGGGGAAACCAGCGTAGGGGATGGGACGCGGCTCAAACAAGCCGGATATTTGTTCGTCCTCTCGACTCCGCTCCGCTTTCGCTCGAAATGAAGGGGCTTGCCACGCGGCATTGCTGATGCTCATGATAGGTCCCCGATGATCCAGGCCAACTGTCGGGCGCGCTTCACGGCGGAGGATTTCGACTTTGTCGTTCGGATTCTGGCTCGCTCGCAAACCGATCACGTCTCGCTGGTTGATCTCCTCAGCGATGCCGACACACGCGATGCGGTTCTGGATAATCCGCGCCTCGTCGACGCCATCCTTTCCAATGCCGGTCAGCTCCAGATCTCGTCCCATTTTTATTTTTATGTCCTGGCGCGCCATGTCCTGCGCGACGTCGGCATCGCCGACCGAAAGCTGTGTGATTACGTCGCGTCGCTGCTCGAGGCGTTCTCGCGCGCGAGCGGCTTGCGCGCGCCGCACATGACCGAGGAAAGCGAACGCCAATATGTTTCCGATATCCTGATCGCGCTGACTCGAGCCTCGGCCGAGCAGGCCTTTCTCCTCCGAGCGCACGTCGGCAACTATTCCCTTTTTCTCTGCGGTATTTTCCACGAGAACACGCAGCGCCGCAGTCTTCGGGGCGCGCCGGACCTGGCGTTTTACGAACAGATCGGGCGGACGAATTACCAGCTGGTCGCTTCCCATGCGACCGCGCGTCGTTGCGACTTGAGCGATGTGTATGAAGGACTGGCGGGACGATTCCACGAAATCCGCCTTGCCCTAAATCGGCTTTCCGACTCGCTGCTTAACCTGGATGATGACGGCACTGTTGCGGCGCTTCACCTCTGATCTCACCCAAAGGACACAAAGGTGCACAAAGGAACTGAAATCACTTTTACCGTTGTTATCCTTTACGTCGTTTGGGTGAGGGATCGTCTGTCATGAACGAGACCCTCTTCAGACAGATCCAGAAACTCTTCGAGCGGACCTATGCGCAGGTTGGAATTAACCTGGAAGAGTGTCTGATCGATCAGGGCCGCTGTGCGCAGTTGTCGCGGCTGGCAGGCGCTACCGCGAGGGAACTTAGTGAGCTCGCGCGCACTTTCCTCCGGCGCGCTGACGATCAGCTCTATGTCGGCATCTATTATTCGCGCTGGCTCATCGAACAACTGGAGCGGCACGACCCGCGGGCCGGATTGAGCGACCGCAATATCCGGTCGCTGATCGCGTTTGTGGAAGAGATCAACCACGCGCTTCATGCCGCCTTGCAGTTCAAGAAAGGCGAACGCGAGATCGCCTCGGAAGATTTCGCGCGGAACCTCGAGCTCCAGGCGCGGGTTGACACTTATCTGGTGCTGCTCCTGTTCGTCGCCTTCTTTCGAAAGACGCAAAAGGTGTCGCGGACGGATCGCCGCTGGCTTCGCTTCCATCTTTTCGCCGCGGAAAATCCCGGCGCGTTTCAATCGACCAATCTGCGTGGCCGCTACCTTGAATCGACCGAACTGGCCGCACGCTACACCGAATTCCTGGACACGCTCAACGCGATGCGGCGGCTTGAGGAAATCCGCGCCTTTCGCTCGCTCGATTACGGGGCGAAAAAGACGCGGATCCTGGCGCTGATGAATAGGAAGATTGCGGGGCTGCTTGAAGGGGCGCCCTAAACCGCGGGTTCCCGAGCGTAGCGTAGCGCAGCGAAGTCGAGGGATCCCGGCTTGCTGCCTTTAAGCTTTCGCCACGGGATCCCTCGACTTCGCTTGCGCTTCGCTCGGATGACGCGTTTTTAAATAGCGATTCCATTTCCGATTTGTGAAACGCGCCGGTGTCCGCTACTAATCGAGCGTGTTCACTTTGACCATGCTCGGAAGCGGCAGCGCCGGAAATAGTGCGCTGGTCGCGACCGATCACTGTCGGATTTTGGTCGATGGCGGATTGAGCGCGCGGCAGACCATGGTCCGGCTTGAGCAATGCGGGATCACGGCGGCGCAGCTCGATGGCGTGCTTCTCACGCACGAGCACGGCGACCACGTGGGCGGGCTCGAGGTGCTCTGTCGAAAGTTTCACATCCCGATCTATTGCAATCGACTGACGGCGGAAGCGATCCGGGGTGGGTCGTTAGGCGATCACCGGA
>JBBRMO010000218.1:0-4095 GCA_038230815.1 Chthoniobacterales bacterium | reverse complement strand
GGTGTTCTTCGCGATTCGTTCGATGCCAAACTGGTGAAGCAGCTGATCGCAACGCTGGCGGCGCTCGTATTTGCTCAACGGCAGAGTCTCGAGGATCGCGAGGATATTCTGCTCCACCGTCATCTTCCGAAAGATGGACTCCTCCTGCGGGAGATATCCCATGCCGAGCCGAGCCCGTTTATACATCGGGTACTTCGTCACATTGGTGCCGGAGAAAACGACCCGGCCGCTGTTGGGCCGGACCAGCCCAACGATCATGTAGAAACTCGTCGTTTTGCCCGCGCCGTTGGGCCCAAGCAACCCCACGATTTCGCCCGCGCGCACTTTAATATCGACGCCATTCACAACGGCGCGCCCGCCGTAAATCTTCACCAATTGATCCGTGGAAAGAACATACTCTTCCGTCTTCGGTTTGGCGGACATCGCGGCGTTGGTGGGAGCGGTGGCGGGCGACATGACTAGGGCTTGGAGGTTGGGGACGCTGATGGGATCGGGGTGGGCGTACTTTCCGATTTGGGCGGCTGGCGAATTTCGGTGCGGCTCGGCCCCGTCGTCTGCAACTGCCCCTTTTCATTCAAGATCATGACAGTCTCAGGACTGGTTGCCACATGGGTGTTCAAACCCTGCTGAACGCGCGGGTTTCCAGTCAGCTCAAAGTTTCCCGTCTTCGCCGTGTAGACGGCATGGTCGGAACGGCCCACCATTCGACTGGGTGGTCCGCCTCCGGGATCGGGCCGGTCGCGCACAACCCCGACGTTTCCTTCCACGACCGCCGTCTCCAGGCCTTCGCTCTGTTTTTTGCTGATATAAATAGTGAGCTTGTCTCCCTGAATTTGAAAACGCGGGTCGATCACGACGATATGTCCGGTGAAGACACCGATCGATTTCCCTGAATCGAAAACCGTCTTGTCTGCATAAATTTCCGTCACAATCTGTTCCGGCGCGGGCGATGCACTCTCCTTCGGCTTGTCGGTCGCGTTTTTGTCGGGGCCGACTTTGACATCCTTCTCCTTAACAGGCGGAGCAGTTTCCGGCGTCGGCCGCGCCGCCCTGGTTGAAAGCGTGGCGGGCGCGGAGCCCTGGCCTCGCGCGTTTTCCGCGAGCACTGCCAGGCAAAGCATTGCGCAAACCCCGAATAAATTTCTCATTCCGATTCATTTGCCGGCGTGCGCGCTTTGCCCCGGACCACCATCTTGACGTTTCCCTCCAGAACCCCCTGTCGCGTCACCATTTCAAACCTCATCGTATCTCCCGCCACCTCAAAGTCGGCCCGCTTCACCGTCGAACGAACCGTCGACGTGAGGACCTGGGTTTTCAGGTTAAACACCGAACTGTTCATGGTAATTTCGAGGTCCGGCTTCTGCGTCTCCGGCACGAAGGTGGTAAATTTTACGCCCTGAAATTCGACGTTCTGGTCGTCGATGCGACGGGTCACGCCCGCTTCGAGCTTGCCGCGGATCCGTCCCTGCAGATCGTACTCCGGGACCACCAGGCCCTTGGCATCGTGGCCGGCGGTGATGGGAATATCCTTGATTCCCTCCTCCGGTTTTGGCCGGACCAGCTTCTTATTCGGGGCCACGGTTGCCGTCGGAGCAGGACTCTTGCTTTCCGACTTCGGTTTCTTCTTGTCGGCCGCGACAACGGCACACGTCAGAGCAAAGAGAAGCAAAAGAGCGGAAAAGGCGCCGGCGAATCCAGCGCGACCGCTACGAAACGGCAGCATGAATAGCTTTTAACATGCGAAGATGCTTCGGCAACTGCTTTAGCGGAATCTGGTTCGGCCCGTCCGAGAGAGCGCGGGCCGGGTCCTCGTGCACCTCCATGAAAATGCCGTCGCAGCCGGCCGCCATCGCCGCTCGAGCCAGAACGGGCGCAAGCTCACCGTCACCTGAGGTCGCGTCGCCGGCTCCCCCCGGACGCTGGACCGAATGGGTCGCGTCGAAGATTACGCGGTAGCCAGCCTGACGCATCCAGTACAGCGAACGGAAATCGGCGACAAGATTGTTGTAGCCGAAAGTGGTGCCGCGCTCGGTAAACATGAAATTGTCGTTGCCAAAGGCCGACAATTTCTCCGCGATGTTCTTCAGGTCCCACGGGGCCAAAAACTGGCCTTTCTTTACGTTCACGACGCGCCCGGTTTCCGCCGCCGCCCGAAGCAGATCTGTTTGCCGGCAGAGAAAGGCCGGAATCTGCAAAACATCGATCACATGGCCTGCGATCTCCGCTTCCGCGGGGGAATGGACATCGGTCGTAACAGGTATTTGCAGCTCCGCGCCAATCCCGGCCAGAATTTCACAGCCCTCCTCCACCCCGATGCCACGGTACGAGCGGACGGAAGTGCGATTCGCCTTGTCATAGGACGCTTTGAAAATGAAAGAGACCGATTCCGCCTTGCAGATTTCCGCGATCTTCCGCGCCATCCGCCAGACAAACTTCTCCGACTCAATCACGCACGGCCCAAGAATGAACGCCGGCTTCTTGCCCCCGATGGTGACCGAACGAATTTTGAGCGGCTTGGGTTTCATTGGACGGGACGATCAATCAAAATGGCATCTCACACAACGGTCACAAAGGGTTACCAAGGGGTATTTTGAGAACTGCCCTCTACCGTTGTGTTCCTTTGGGCCCGTTGTGTGAGGCATTCCCTCGAACGAGATCATAAACCGCAAACGGTAGATAAAGCGCGCAAAAGAAAATCAGTGCCAGCAGGTGCATCTGCAAAATGTAGGGGACGCGCTGATCGGAAAGAGCGTCCAGAAGCGATGCGGCTGCCGGCTTATGGATAAGATATCCGTAGTTTTCACCGGTGATCAGGTCGACCGTGATCGTGAGGACGAAATAGATCTCCGACCAGGCGAAGGTGCGCCCGATCGAGGCCCAATGCGGTCTGAATCTTCTCATGATCATCATGAACGCGATCGCGACCACGATGCCGGAGTGCGCGATAAAAAAAGTCAGAAAACGAATATCAGGGAAGGCGAACTTTAGATCCGGGGTCAGGATGGCCTGCAACGTCCCGCCTATTCCCCAGAAGTAAGCGACTTCAAGCCACCGTTCGCGGCCCGTCAGCAGGGCGACGATGATCGCGACCATGGCCCAATCGCAGAGCTGGAAGGGGAGCGCCTTTTGCCAGGGCAGTCCCACCGTGAAGGCGAGGTAAATTTCGTAGCCAAGGGAGTTGAAAACGAGCACGCCGACGAGCAGTCGCGCGATGACTCGCTCGCTCCGGGACGATCGGCTTCTGCGAGCGAGCGCCGCGAAAACAAACGGCAGGGAAATGGTCAGCCCGATAACGACGAAATGCGCCAGCCCGTAAGGCCGGAAGGCGCGGGCGGCATCCATGGCGGCGATAGAATCAACCCGCCTCGGAACCGACAAGCACTATCGGATCACCCAGAGATTGCAGGGGATGACCTCGGCGATCCAAGCGACATGCGCGGGAAGCCCGTCGCCGCACGCCGCAGGGTCAACCGGGACCGCCAGGAGAGAAGCGTCAATGGACTGGATGAAATCAAGCGCGGCATAGCCGGTATTGCCGCGAATGCAGCGCGCCTCGATTGGGACCTCGTTCGGTCCCGCCGAATCGATGAATCTTTCGAGCGCAATTTCCTCTTCTTCCAGGGTGCGCGCCCCTTCGCCCCCGAGTTCCGGCGGATCGGTCCGCGCCTTGGCCCGGGCCTCGTCGAAGGTGGTGTAAACGCGGATCACATAGAGTTTTTCGCATTCCTCCAGAGCCGCCAGCCGCAAGGCCCTGAGCAAGGCGGTCCGCCCATGCTCGGAGTAGTCCGCCAGGAAAACAATCCGGCCGAGTTTCTTCGGTTCGCTCTCCGGTTTCGTAAAAAGGATCACCGAGCAGTCGGCCTTTCGCACCAGGGTCCGCGCGACGTTCCCCAGAAACGGTCGCAGGACCACTTCCTTCTCCAGGGCCCCGGCGACCAGCAGATCGATCTTATTCGCCCGGACCGCTTCCAGGATCGCGATCGCCGGATCTTCGCCCTGATGATAATGAACCGCCGAATCTACCGGCAACGCCAGTTGGAGGAGGGCAGTGGCGAACTTACGGCTCGTTTCTTCGTCGCATTCTCCCACGTAGAT
>JBBRMO010000217.1:0-4109 GCA_038230815.1 Chthoniobacterales bacterium | reverse complement strand
GGACCGCGAACCCGAGGAGCGAGAGGATTGAGCAGCGCACCCAGGTGCGCTGAAAAAACGCGACGGCTTTTCGGAGCCGCCAGGGATCAGCAGGTCCGGGTGTGGTAGAACAAGTTAGAGCGGCTTCCATTTTGCAGGGTTAAGTTCAATGGAGATGGAGTTGTCGGTTCGCTAAACAAAAGAGCGCCCTTCCGCTGCCGAAAGGACGCTCTTCATGTTGAGAACGGCGTTCGGTTAGTTAAATGGAGACCAGAAGGCGTCGTCCGTTACATCCGAAAGGTTGCTCTTGGCGGTGGCCGGAACCGAAACGTGTGTATCGACCGTCTGGGAACCGTAATCGTCGGCGAACAAATCCTGTCCGGTAGCGTAGAGAACTGTGTCTTTCTTCAGGTAGTTGGTCCAATCCGAGACGGCGACGGGGTCGCCGGTCTTCTTGGTTGTTTCGATAGCGTATTGATCAACGGCGGAATCGATCAGGCGAAGGTCGTTGATGATCTTGGAAGCCTGGGAGCGCTTGCGGGCCCGCAGGAATCCAGGGACAGCGATGGCGGCGAGTAACGCAATGATCGCCACCACAATCATAATTTCCACGAGGGTAAAACCCCCCCGTTTGGTTGTAAGTTTTTTGAGCATACTAGGAGTTAGTCTTTCTATTTTATTAGTGCGAGGTGTGAGGTGGCGTGACTCCTTAGTCTCGTTTCTCACAACTCATTCCCTGCCACCGGCGAGCCGATGACAGGAGAATGAATCGTCAGATTCCTAGTTATAAGGTGACCAGAACGTCGTGTCGGTGACGTCCGAAAGAGAGGACTTCGAATTCGCCGGAACGGAGGGCAACTTGTCGACAGTCTGTTGACCGTAAGTGTTACCCAGGATGTCGAGACCCGTTGTGTACAGGTTCGTACCTTTTTTCAGGTAATTGGTCCAGTCGGTCACCGCGACGGGGTCGTTGCTCTTCTTGTTGGTCTCGATCGCGTATTGGTCGACTGCGGAGTCGATCAGGCGCAAATCGTTAATGATGCGGCTTGCCTGGGAACGTTTACGAGCGCGGAGAAACCCGGGCACCGCAATCGCTGCGAGCAAAGCGATAATCGCCACTACGATCATGATTTCCACGAGGGTAAAACCCCCGCGGCGTTTGTTGAGTTTGTTTAACATGCTGTTTGCTTTCTTTTTATCTCTTGTTTGTTTGACTGCGATCCACGATACCGACCGCGGATGTGCTCGTGTTTAAAGCAGCGTTAATGCCAACGGGTCCGCTTTTTCCGCTCGAACCCCTCTACGCTCAATCGCCAGGAAGGGCTCCCGCGTGACCCGTCCGAACCGCCTCGGGATTTTCCGAAGACTCTGGCCCGATTCACTCGGAGCCGGCCACTATATCTTCGCCGCGGTTTTCCTCTTCCGGCTGCTTGGTCTCATCCGGCTCGCCTCGTCCCCCCTGCTTCTGCCGACAGGGAGCGACATGTATTTCTACGATGAATGGGCCAAACAGATCCTGCACGGCCATTGGACCGATCATCAGGCGTTCTACGGTCTGCCTCTTTACCCTTTTCTGGTCGCACTTCTCTATCGGATCTTTGGCTACGGACCGTTTGTCCCTGGTTTTTTCCAAGCCTGCCTGGATGCCGGGACCGCGGTTCTTATTTACAAGATCACGGTCCGGGCGATCACTGGTGCTCCAAGGGAGGCGGACAAGGCCGCGAATTTCATCGCGGTAATTCCCGCGGCCGGTTGGTGTTTTTTCGTCCCAGCCCAGGCTTACTCGGCCATCCTTATGCCGACTGCGGGCGCGATCTTTGTTTTCTGGCTCCTGGTCTGGCAAATCGTCCGGGCGGAAAGCGCGCCTTCCCGGTCCCGCTGTTTTGTCTTTGGCGTTCTCGTCGGCTTCACCGCCATGGGCGTCGCCACGATCCTGTTTCTGATTCCCCTCTTCCTCGCCGCGGTTTTTGTCCGGGGGAAGCGTGTGACTATTGCTTCAAAAGGCCTGGCGATCATTCTGCTTTTTGCGGGCATTTTCACCGGGGCGTCTCCGTGCTGGGTTCACAACTACTTCGTTGCGAGCGATCGGGTCTTCCTTTCCGCCCACGGCGGAATAAACCTTTGGCTTGGAAATAATCCCGACGCCACCGGCTACCCGCGGTTCCCCGCGGTTCGTGCCGGCCAGGGCCAGTTGTTGCAGGACTCGATTGACCAGGCCGAAGCTGCCTCGGGCCGGACTCTAAAGCGCTCTGAAGTTTCTCGATATTGGTCAGGCAAGGCCCGCGACTACATCGTCTCGAACCCCGGAGCCTGGCTCAAACTTATCGCCCGCAAGTTCGGCAACTTCTGGAATGCCTTCGAATACGATGACCTCGGCGTGATTGCCAATCTGCGCGAGCACCACGTGATATTTCCCGGAATTCGTTTCGGTTTGGTGGCCGTTTTTGGTCTTTCCGGGGCCATCTTCGCCTGGCGCGTTTTTCCGGCCTCGCGCTGGGTCGCGTCCGCTATCGTTCTGCAATTGGTCGCGATCCTTCCGGTTTTTGTTACTGAACGCTACCGGCTGGCAGTCGTTCCGGGGCTTCTTGTCCTGGCCGCGCTCGGACTGGAGCGGCTCTGGCACCGTTGCGCGACCGGGAATTATGGCGGTGCCACCGTGCAACTGGGGATAATAGCCGCCAGCGCCTGGTTCGTCACCCTCCCGCGTCACGAGCCCTCGCTTTGGGCGTTGGAGGCGTATAATTCCGGCCGCTTCGCGCTGCAAACCAACAATCTATCGCTGGCAGAACGGCATCTCCAGCGCGCCCTGGCCCTGGTTCCGGACAATGCAGAAACCAATTTCGCGCTTGGCAATCTCCGACTGGCGCAGGGCGATTACGCGGCAGCGCGCTCTTCCTATGAAGTCACGCTCAAGATCGACTCAAAGCACAAAGGCGCGCTCAACAATATCGGCGTTCTCGATTTGAACGCGCACCTGCCGGCCGAAGCGGCGGACTTTTTCCGGCGAGCGCTCGCCTTGGAACCGGGCAACGCCAAGACTCACTATCTCCTGGCTAAAGCGCTCCACCTGGCTGGCAAGCGAGCCGAGGCGCGAGCTGAAGCTGCGCGCGCCGTCGAGCTCGACGCGAACCAACCGGAATACAAAGCCCTGCAGAACGAGCTCTCAGGAGACGAAGAGTGACGGCGCCCGTCTCGTGCGCCAATATGGCGGATTGCCGATGAACGAAATGACCCCTGCTCCAGGCTCCGTTGGCGCGGCGCGCTTCTCGCGCCCGCTTCTTCTTGGTTTCGTTCTCGTCGCGGTCGTGGGCATTTTTCTCAGAATTTATCCCTCGGCCGGATTCACCGGCCTAGGTTACGACGAAGGCCTCTACCGCGGTTATGTCACCGACCTGATCAATCACGGCATCACGAGTTATCCGGATTTCGCCGAACAGTACGTCGAGCGACAGCAAAAATTGCCCGCGGTTATCCTTCCGCCCACGCGGTTCCTTTACATTTTCTCCGCCTACGGCTGGCACGAAATTACTGGCGCGGACGCACTGCTTTCGCTCCATCGGATTTCGTGTCTGTTCAGCGTCCTGCTCCTGTTCGCTGCGGCCGGGTTCGCCTGGAGGCTTGCCGGGCCGGCCTGGGCGCTTGGCGTGTTCGCGCTGATGAGCTGCGCGCCGACCCAGATTCATATGGCGCAACACGCCCTCATCGACGGGTTCTTCGCTTTCTGGGCTACGCTCTGCCTTTGGTTGCTGTGGGAAAATCTAAGACGGACTGATCCTGTCAGATTATCTCTTTTTGGGGCCTGTCTGGCGCTGATGGTATTGACCAAGGAAAACGCGGTCTTTGCCTACGCCGGGTTTCTGGCGCTAATCGCGGCGAATCGCTGGCTGCATTTCGGCACGATAACCCGGAGCTTGTTGCTTGTGATCCTGGCCGGACCGCTCGCGGGCCTGGTCATCCTGATTTTTCTTTGTGGCAGCGCCGAAACTTTCATCATGACCTACAGGTTGGTGGTCAGCAAGGCGTCGGTCCTCCCGTACGCGATCGCGACCGGTGACGGGCCCTGGTATCGCTACCTGGTTGACCTGCTCCTCGCGAGTCCGTTCATTTTCCTGCTCGCCTGGGGCGCGATC
>JBBRMO010000216.1:0-4151 GCA_038230815.1 Chthoniobacterales bacterium | reverse complement strand
GTCTCCGGGATAACCTTCGGCGGCGCTCCAGACTTGCCGGCTCGAATCGCGATCGCGCGCGAACGCCGCCGGTCCCGCCGGCGTGTAGCAAGGTGCGTAAATGGCGCGGCGCGGCCGCGGTTGTCCAAACATCAAACCGTGGGCGTCGAGGACGAACCAGCGCAGGTTCGCATCCCGCAGGATGCTTTCGAGCCCGGGATGATAGGCGCATTCCGGCAACCAGAACCCAGCCGGATCGGCGTGGAACGTCGCGCGGTACGAATCGCAACCAACGAGAATTTGTGCGCGCACGGCTTCCGGCGATTGCTGGAGCAGGGGGAGCAATCCGTGGGTCGCGGCGGATGCCATGATTTCCAGGCAGCCCTCGTCGCGCAGCCGTCGAAAGACGCCGAGCAAATCGTAGTTCCATTCAAAGAAACGCTCCCGGCTTTCCGAAAAATGGCGGTGATAAAATTCCGCAAGTCCCCGCAGCTTCTCGTGATCTCGGTTCCGCTCCATCTCGTGTTCCGCCAGGGTGATTGAGCGGTCCAGATACGACACGTAACGCCCTGTTAGTAATGGGTCCTGCATCATGGCGCAGAGCGTAGGCGTGACCGTCATGCTCAGCTTGAATGGCACTTCATCGCGGACCAGCCGCTCCATCATCCCGAGCAACGGGATGTAACTCTCCGTTATCGCCTCGAAGAACCAGTTTTCCTCGAGAAACTCGTCATGTTCCGGATGCCGAACAAACGGCAGATGGGCATGAAGAACGAGCGCAAGGTAACCGGTGGACATTGCAGAGTTCAGAATGACGATTGGAGATTGTGGAAGGACGCCGCCGACGCCCAATCTAAAATCTAAAATCTGAAAACTGAAATTCGCTTACAGGGTGCGGCAGAAATCCTGAAACCGATCCAGGCCCTTCTTGATCACGTCGATGCTCGTGGCATAACTGAGACGGACCGTCCGATCGTCCCCGAACGCGGCGCCTGGAACGACAGCAACGTTCGCCTTGCTCAGCAGGCGATCGGCGAAATTCTGCGAGCTCAGCCCGAGCTGGCTGATGTTCACCAAAATGTAAAATGCGCCCTGCGGCTTCACCGCGGTGATGTTTGGGATCTTGGTGATGCGGTCAAACATGTAGTCGCGCCGCATGCTGAATTCGTCCCGCATATCGGCGAGCGGCTGCTGGTCGCCCTTGAGCGCGGCGATCGCTCCTTTTTGCGCGAACGAACAGGGATGCGAGGTGCTGTGGCTCTGGATGTTGTCCACCGCTTTCGCGACCGCTTCCGGCGCCGCCAGGTAACCGAGACGCCAGCCGGTCATCGCGTAGGCTTTACTGAATCCGTTGACCGTGATGGTGAGACCGTAGGCTTCGGGCGAGAGTGACGCGATGCTGACGTGCTTCGCATCGTCGTAAACCAGCTTCTCGTAGATTTCATCGGAGAGGATGTAGATGTCTTCTTCCGCAGCGACTTCGACGATGCCCTCGAGCTCCTCCCGCGTGTAAACCGCGCCCGTCGGATTTCCAGGGCTATTGAGAATCACCATCTTTGTGCGGGGCGTCATCGCGTTTTCAAAATCAGCGGCCCGCATTTTCCAGCCATTGCGCTCGGTTGTCGGCACGATCACCGGCTCGGCGCCGGCGAGCCGCACCATGTCGGGATAGCTAACCCAATAAGGCGAAGGAATGAGCACTTCGTCGCCGGGCTGGCAGGTTGCGAGAATGGCATTGTAGCAGGAATGCTTAGCGCCGCTGCTCACCACGATCTGGCTGGGACGATAACTGATCTGGTTATCGGCTTCGAGTTTTTCCGCAATTGCCTGGCGCAATTCCGGCAACCCGGCGCTGGGTGTGTATTTCGTGAAACCTGCTTCCAAAGCCGCGATGGCGGCCGCCTTGATATGCTCGGGCGTGTCAAAATCGGGCTCGCCCGCGCCAAAGCCGCAGACGTCGATTCCTTCGGCCTTCATCGCCTTCGCTTTACTGTCGATCGAAAGAGTGAGGGAGGGAGATAATTGGGCGGCGCGCGCTGAGATGTCCATGGCTGTCGAAGTCGGGTTGAGGGTATTCAAAACGGGAGCGCAAGCTATGGGCGCGCGTAGAAGTTTTCAATCAAAGGTTTGAAGTTATTCTCGTC
Organism: Chthoniobacterales bacterium; assembly: GCA_038230815.1. Taxonomy (GTDB): domain Bacteria; phylum Verrucomicrobiota; class Verrucomicrobiia; order Chthoniobacterales; family UBA10450; genus AV80. The sequence continues at coordinate 2,028 of JBBRMO010000216.1, read as the reverse complement.
CACCTGCACGATAGCCATCTCCCGTTTCGCGTTTTCGGCGGAATCAGACGCGTGAGCCGCGTTGATCATGATCGACTGGCCAAATTCCTTCCGGATCGATCCCGGAGGCGCCTTCGCCGGATCGGTCGGACCGAGAACTTCGCGAATCTTCCGCACCGCGTCGTCCCCCTGGTAAACAAGGGCGATGCATTTTTCGGAGCCGGGGGCATTCCGCTGGTCGCCCTTGACCGCGCTCGGGCGGGCGCCGGCCATGAACTCAACGATATCTTCCCAGGCGTTCCGGCCTTTTTGCGCGCCAAGCTTCTCTTCAAGCACCGGCAAAACCGGTCCGTAAAACTCTTCGGCCTGCGCCACACTCATCCGATGCACCTTGAATCCGATGATAAACAAACCGGTCCGCGAAAAAACTTCGATGACGCCCCCCGGCCGCTGATTGGGGAACTTGAAGTTGTCCGGCTTGATGAGCACGAGTGACTTCTCCACCTTCGCCTCCTTCGGAAACTCGATGACATGGTCGAGAATCCCGCCGTCGGTGTCGGAAAATTCAGTCCAGAGTTTCAGGTCGCGCTCGACCGCTTGCGGGTCGAATGCTGCCAGAGCCGCCGGTTCGAAGTAAATGACCTTCCCGGAATCGTCCGTGATGTAGTCACCGAAAGTGTCGCGGATCGTCTCGCCGGTGGTCCGCTCATGAACGATATGGCCAATGGTCCGATGGATTTTTTCGACCGCGTCTTCGCCGCGCAGGACGAGGAACAGCACCCGCGGTCTTTGCCCACTCACGTTACCCGGGAAATTTTTCAGGACGTAGTCGCGAATGAGCTCCTGCGTCGCGCGATGCCGCGGGTCGGTTTCAGTGACGATCGTCTCGGCGTAGCGTTTCGTCAGCTCCGCGCTCGGAGCGAACATCCGCGAGGTTACGAGGTCGAGCCCGGTGCGGGAAATGAGCCGGGCGATAATGCCGCCCGTGCGCGACTTGCGCATCGAATACGGCGTGACAATGACATAGGAAAGCTGTTCGTTCGGCATGCGGTTTACCCAGTGCGGCTCGAAAGATCAACCGCGTGGATGCAGGAAAATCGAGGCCGCGAGCGGAGTTGGAGAAAGTGCTTTCGCCTGGCCGCTGAGTCAACTCTTTTTCCGGGACGGGACGGCGCGCTGCGGCGTCTGCCGAAATGCCAGAAGAGCGATCCACTTGCCTCGTCGTCGAAATTCCTGAACCACAAACCCATTTTGACCCAGAGCAACGACAAGGGGCGGTTCCTGTGACCGCAAGACTCCTGACAGAATAAGGTATCCATTGGCCGCGAGTTGCCTCGACCAGATCGGCAACGCCTCGATCAGGATCTCGCTGAACAGATTCGCGGTGATGATATCGAACTTCCCGATGAGCTTTTCCTTCAGTGCATCGCCATGGCGAAAGTCGATGTTTAGGATTCGATTCGCCCGCGCATTCCGTTTCGCGATCGCACAGGCGAGCGGATCCTTCTCGATGGCGAGAACGAGAGATGCCCCAAAACAGCTTCCCGCCAGCGCGAGAATGCCGCTGCCTGTCCCGGCATCCATCATCCTCCAGCCGGCCACCCGCCTGCGCGTAACGCGTTCGAGCATGCGCAGGCACATCGCGGTCGTGGCGTGCTCGCCCGTGCCGAACGCGGTTTCGGCCGGAATGATGATCGTGCGCGCGTCCCTTGATTTTGAGAACTGAGCGCGATTCACGATCAGCCGGGAGCCGATCCGTAATGGTTTGTTTCGGTTTTGTTTTGCGAATTGCTGCAGCCAATCGGCCCGCAGTTTTTCGATCGCGCCGCCAAATTCACGGCGAAGCTGGAGTGCTTCATTCCGCCTTGCACAGGAAACTTCCACGAGCGTCCGGGCCATCTCAGGCCGTTCGATGATCGCTATGACGCTCCCGAATCGGCGCAGAACATCTTCCTTCTCACGGCTTAGCCATTCCTCGGTCGCGCGCTTTCGCCAGATATACATCGGGTTAGTTTTGGATACTCTAGCAGCTTCAAGGAGCGGCGGTTT
>JBBRMO010000215.1:0-4160 GCA_038230815.1 Chthoniobacterales bacterium | reverse complement strand
GCTTGGCCGGTCCGGCGGCGCGCTTGGAAATTGCATTGCTCGGACCCCCGCGCGGACCGAACTCTTCTACGTCCCACGCGCGGAATCCGGGCCGGAGCAATGAAAAACGCACAACACCCGTTCGAGTGGGACCGGTCACCACTTGCCTGTTTGTTGGGCCCGGACCTGTTTTGCTCAGCCACGCTTGCTTCGCCCGCCTTCATCGCGATTCTTGAAGAATGTTCACCGGCCTGATTGAAGAAGCCGGCACGGTCGTAGCGCTCCATGCGAATGATCGGGCCACACAACTTAAAATCGCGGCGCCGCAGATTGCGGCGGAAACCCGTGTCGGGGACAGCGTGTCGGTAAACGGCTGCTGCCTTACGGTCGCGCAAAGCGACGGCGACGCCCTGACGTTCGACCTGCTGGAAGAGTCGCTCGCCCGGACAAATCTCGGGACTCTCGGCCCCGGCAACCATGTAAACCTCGAACGGGCGCTGATCGCGGGAGCCCGCCTCGGCGGCCATTTTGTTCAGGGCCACGTCGACTGTGCCGCGCCGGTCCTCGCTTTGGACGCAGCCGGGGCGGACCTCCGGCTTGAGATCGGGTTGCCCTCGGAATTCGCCCATTACGTCGCTTTCAAAGGATCGATCGCAGTGAATGGGATTAGCCTTACAGTCGCGGAGGTCCGCCCGGAAAGTTTTGTGGCCTGGATCATTCCTCACACCCGGGCTCAGACCAATCTCGCGGCGACGAAGTGTGGCGATTTACTGAACCTGGAATTCGACCTCCTTGCGAAGTATGTCGAACGCATGATCGATCGCCGGGTTGCGCGACCGAGATGACGCCGCAAATCGTTGGCGTAATTTTTTCCCGCGCTGATCTCCAGCGCGCGCTCCGAATGCGAAAGCTCCCGGACCTTTTTGAATTGCGGCTCGATCGCCTGACCAAATACTTCGCCGAGACGAGCGCGGCCATCGAACGCCTCAAAGCCCCCCTTATCATTACCGCCCGCCATCCTCGCGAAGGAGGCTCAAACCATCTTTCCGGCCGCAGGCGGGCCACCCTGCTCCTCCAGTTTCTGCCGCAAGCGGCCTATGTGGATGTCGAATTGCGGTCGGCGCGCCAGCTGGAATCCGTCCTCCAATCCGCGAGCGCGCAAAACATTCGGACAATCGTTTCCTTTCACGATTTCGAGAACACGCCCTCCGGATCGCGGCTCGATAAGATTGCGTCCGAGATGCGTTCGTTAGGCGCCGATATTTCTAAGATCGCCACCCGGACCGATACGCCCATTCAACTCGCCCGGCTCCTCAACTTCTTCGACCGACAACGCGGCGCTGGCGCAGTGGCCGTCATGGGCATGGGCAGACTGGGTCGCGCCTCGCGCCTTGCGCTGGCCGGGCGAGGTTGCCTGCTCAACTACGCGCACCTCGGGTCCCCCGCCGCCGCGGGCCAGCTCTCCGTCCGGGAATTGCGCCGCGCGGTTGCGGATATCTCCGATGCCGTATCTTAATAATTACGGTTCGCCTTGCTCGCCATGGATCCATCCATCCCGCTTCCAGACCAGATTCCCGTGATGCCGCTTCCCGGCGCGCTTCTTTTCCCGAACGCGCTCCTGCCGCTGCACATTTTCGAGCCGCGCTATCAGCTGATGCTCGAGCATGCCCTCCGCGAGCATCGGATGTTTTCGGTCGCCCTGATGAAGCCGCAGCGTGAACAATGGAAATCGACCGTCGATTTTTTCCATGTGGCCGGTGTCGGCCTGATCCGGGCCTGTGTCGGACGCAGCGATGGCACTTCGAACCTGATCCTGCAGGGCTTGTGCCGCGTGCAATTCACCGGGTTTGAACAAAGCGCCCCCTTCCCGATCGCACGGATCGAGCCGCTTGAATCGGAATCGACCAACTCCGTGGAGACCGATGCGCTGGGTGCGAAAGTCATCGAACTTTATTCCGCATTGAAAAGCGCCGGGCGCCGGCTGCCGGAAAAGGTGGACAAATATCTGGCGCATCTCAGCGATATGGAAATGCTCGCCGATCTCATGGCCGCCACCTTCGTCAACGATCCGCTTCGCCGGCAACAACTGCTCGAAGAGCTTTCCCTCAACCGACGGCTGCGCCTCGTGATCCAGTATTTGCGCGAAGAAACCGGCAGCGCCGCGGCGTGACTGCGCCTCAACCTCTGGAACCGTCGTCCGGCGGGCGACGAATTTCTCCGTCGCCGTTCTCAACGCTTCGCACCGCAAGTGGCTACAGGGCCTCGATCCTCGCGTGTTCCTCTAGCAAATACCGATCCGTCATTCCGGCGACATAATCGCACACCGTCCGGTGCAGGCCCTCGCTCTCGATCCGCCTCATTGCGCCGTCGCCGAGCAGATCCGGCGCGCGGATGTACGCCTCGAAAACCGCGCGCAACATCTCGCAGGCCCGCTGGTTCACTTCCGCCACGCGTGGATGATAATAAACATTTTTATAGAGAAAACGCCGCAGTTCCTGGTTCGCCTTATAACGCGCGTCGCTGTAGCAGATCAGCGAGTCCGGATGCCGCCTCACCTCGTCCGCGCTTTGAACCCCGGCGGCCGCAATGGCCGCGGCGCTCGTCAAGACCACATCGCGCACCTGCGCATCGATAATCGCGCCGATGATAAGTTTGTGGAGCTCCGGCTCGCGCACGTCCGGATATCGCGCCACGACTGATTCATGGCTCTGGCGCCAGATCGCGACTTCCTCCAATTGCGCGGACTGCAGGATTTCAAAATCAACCGCATCATCAAGATCGTGGCTATAGTAAGTAATCTCATCCCCCAGATCCGCGATTTGGGCCTCGAGGGAGGGACGTCGATACTTCTCGCCGCCGGGCCCCATGGGCTCATGAAACTCGTCGTGCTTTCGTAATCCCTCCCGCACTTCGAAGGTCAGGTTCAAACCAGGAAAAGCCGGATACGTCGCCTCCAGCAATTCCACCACGCGCTGGCTTTGCCGGTTATGATCGAATCCCCCGTGCTCGCGCATACACTCAGCGAGCATCTCCTCGCCGGAATGTCCGAAGGGCGAATGTCCGAGGTCGTGCGCCAGCGCAATCGCTTCCGCGAGATCTTCATTCAAGGCGAGGGCCCGCGCGATCGTGCGGCTAATTGACGCCACTTCGATGGAATGCGTCAGCCGCGTCCGCAAATGATCACCGGTCCCGTTGAGAAAAACCTGCGTCTTGTATTCGAGGCGGCGAAAGGCGCGCGCATGAATGATCCGGGCCCGGTCCCGCTGAAACTCCGTCCGATAGGCGTGCCGCGGCTCCGGGTATTTTCGGCCGCGCGATTCGCCGGACTTCTGCGCATACGGAGCCAGGACGTGCGATTCGTCGGCCTCCATCTGCTCGCGCGTTTTCCAATTCTGCCGGGGAGCTACGGCACCGGGCAAATCATTCGTCACGCGGGAATTATTGGTTGTTCTCCCGCCTTTGCGAGTCTGGAGTTTGGTCCGGTTGGCGCATCCAAGGGTGTTGAAATTTTCGCATTGCGAGCAACTCTACCCGCGATCGAATGAGCCGGAGCCCCAGGAAAAAATCCGCCCGAACCAGCGAACGCGTGTTGTCGAACAATCACTGGGTCGTGTTTGCAGTGTGCGTTTTCCTTGCGGCAATGGTGTGGCTGGTCTTCGGCCAGACCCTCCATCACGAGTTTATTAATTACGATGATGGCGACTATGTGACCAAAAATGCCCAGGTCGCGCGGGGTTTGACCTGGGAAGGAATTATCTGGGCATTTACCCAAGACCATGCGGCGAACTGGCACCCGCTCACCTGGAACTCCCACATGGTGGATTGCCAGTTCTATGGCTTGAATCCCCGGGGACATCATCTCACCAATGTCCTGCTGCATGCGACCACGGCGATTTTGCTTTTTCTCCTGCTCCGCCAAATGACTGGCTCGATTTGGCGGAGCGCTTTTGTGGCGGCACTCTTCGCCATCCATCCGCTGCACGTGGAGTCCGTGGCGTGGGTGGCGGAACGAAAGGACCTGCTCAGCGGCCTGTTTTTTGTCTTAACCGCTATCGCCTATAGGCATTACACCCGGGCGCCGGACGTCCGGCGTTATGCCGTGCGCAACTGCCGGGCTGCCGACATCGACGATGCTGTGCAGGAGACGCTTCTGCTGCTGTACCGACGCGTCGGGACCTTGC
>JBBRMO010000214.1:0-4163 GCA_038230815.1 Chthoniobacterales bacterium | reverse complement strand
CGCGTTGCGCGGCGAAACCCTTGCGCCCTTCAGCATCCTCCGCGCGATCGAAGTATTTCCGTCCATCGATCCAGGTCTGCTGGACGTGCGTATAGTTCGAGAGCGGGTTGCCGTTCCAGATAACGAAATCCGCGTCCTTGCCGTTTTCGAGCGAGCCCGTCTTCGCGTCGATGCGCAATTGTTTCGCGGAATTGATCGTGACCAGTTTCAACGCGTCCTCGGGAGTGAGTCCGCCATATTTCATCGACTTCGCCGCCTCGGTGTTCAGCCGTCGCGCGAGGTCGGCGCTATCGGAATTGACCGAGGTAAGAACGCCCTGTCCGTTCATCATCGCGGCGTTTTCCGGAATGGCGTCGATAACCTCGAATTTGTAGCCCCACCAATCGGCAAACGTGGACCCGCCCACGCCATCCTTCGCCATCACGTCGGCGACCTTGTAACCCTCGAGGATGTGTTGGAGAGTTCCCACCTTGATCTTGAATTCCCGCGCCACGCCGAGGAACGCGAGAACTTCATCCTGCCGATACGAGTGGCAATGGATCAGCCGCTTGCCATTCAGGATTTCCGAAATCGCTTCCAGCTGAAGATCGCGCCGGACCGGGAGCCCCTGCTTCCTCTTCAGCGCGGCGTCGTATTCCTGCGCGGCCCGGAACCGATCACGCATGATCTGTTCGACACCCATCCGGGTTTGCGGGTAACGCGTCTTGAATTTGTCGCCCCAGTTTGCCTGCTTGACGTTTTCGCCCAAGGCAAACTTCACTCCCGGCATCGCGTCCGCGAATTTCATTTCCTCCGGCAGTGCGCCCCAGCGGAATTTGATCACCTGATTCTGCCCACCCATCGGGTTGGCCGATCCATGGAGAACGTTCGCGGTCGTCACGCCGCCGGCCAGCTCGCGGTAGAGCCCGATATCGGTTGCGTCGATGACGTCCCCGATCCGGACCTCGCAGGTCACGGCGTGGCTCGACTCGTTCACGCCCCGGCTGATCGCGGTGTGCGAATGGCAGTCAATAATTCCCGGCGTCACGTGCATCCCCTTGCCGTCAATGATGGATGCGCCGCCAGGAGCTTTCAGCCCGGGGCCAACCGCAGAAACCTTGCCCGCCGTCACCAGCAAATCCGCATTCTCCAATGTCCCTTGCGGCCCGGAGGTCCAGATCGTCGCACCCTGAATCAGCACGCTTTTCGACTGGTCCGGTGCGGAGACGCGGCCGAACGCGCCCGCCGGATACGTCTCGGGAAAGTCGAGCGGCTTATCGAGCGGCGAAGGTTTCTCGTCCGGTTTTTTCGGCGGCGTATAGGCTGCCGTGCGTTTCGCGCTCCAGCGGAGATTCGTCGCGGTTGGCGCGTCGCCGCTGCCCGCAATGGTTTCACCGATGGCCTGGCCGGTCAGCCGAATGGAACCTTCACCTTTGTCGAACAGCTTCGCCGGCACGATCACGAGAACGGTGTCGTCCTTCACGGCTATCGTCACCTTCTCTCCCGCCACTTTCGCGTCGAGCTTCTCCAGCTTGCCTTCTATCGCGAGGGAAAGGGTTTTGCCCTCGGCTATCAGTTCCCACGTCCCCCGCACGTCTCGCTCCCGCGACTGGTCGGTGTCGTAGTAATTCCCGTCCACCCACGTCGTCAGCACGCGGGCTTCGTCCGCAAAAAGATCGCCGCTCGCCACCACTAGATTGGCGATCCGTCCCGGAGAGATTGTTCCCAATCGGTCCGCTACGCCGAACATTTCCGCCGGCGTCGTGGTTAAGGCCGCCAATGCTGCCTCTTTGTTCAGGCCGCGTCGGACCGCGAGCCGAAGACGCGGCCAGAACTCCTTCTCAGGTTTCTCCAGCTTTTGGGTCGTGAGAGCGAACGGAATGCCCGCTTCCGCAAGCCGCGCCGGATTGCTGGGCGCGCGATCCCAGTGTTGGAGTTCATCCAGTTCCACCTCCAGGGCCTGTTCCGGACGTTCGATCTCGGGCGGCTTCGGAAAATCGAGCGGCAGAATAAGGCCCGGCTTTTTTTCCGCGAGCGCTTTCCGCACGCGGTATTCATATCCGTTGCCCAGCAGGATCGGCTTAAGCTTGAACTCGTCCGCGATCCGTAACGCGCGGAGCAGATCGAGTTCGTCTTCCGCTTCGAACACCGCCGGATTCCGTTGCATTTGCTCCGCCAGCGCGGCGAGGCTCGCGTTCGTTTCCGGACGTTCCATTGTCGCCGGACTCTTGCGATAGGCGTCCTGGGCCGCCTGATACCACGAGGCGTCGAGAAAACTCTGACGGATGAGCGCGATCGCGCCCATAAGCGAATTAGGGTAACCGCGGTCTCCTTCGCGATCGAAGTCGAACGCGATGTGTTGCGCAACGAGAGGCGATACGACCATCGTGTCGACATCGGCTTCCTGGAGATTGATCAACGCACTGGCTCCGCGAAAAATGCCGCGCCCGGGAACTACGAGCGCGCTGGTGAACCCAAGATCACGCAGAGCCTTGGTGCCTTTCTTGTCGAGATTGAGATAATCCGCCGCTTTTCGCTCCGGTGTCACTCGGGGATTCCAGGAATGCATGCCCCTGGCGTTCTCGTGCGGAACGTCCTTTGGCTTGGCGTTCGGATCGTCGGGATCGACATCGTTTCGAGGTGGTTCCGGCTTCAGCGTTTCCGGCAGATCCAGCCGGCTGTAGCCGTCAATGAACCCCGGATAAATCGTTTTGCCCGTCAGGTCCCACACCCGCGCGTCGGCTGGAATTTTTACGTCCGGCCCTGCTTCAACGATTAGTCCATCGCGAATCAGCACTGTGCCTTTCTCGATCGTCTTGCCCGGTGTCGTCACGATTCGAGCATTCGTCAGCGCGTGAAGGCGCGGATTGTTTTCGCGGATTCCCTGCTTTGGGACGGTGGTGACCTGAGCGGAACTCGAGACCGCTAACAAAAGGCAGGCTGCCAACCACAAACGCCCCGGGAATTGCATGACAGGAGTTGCAGGCTAGCGGGACGGACGAGCGATACAAGCCCGCTTTTTGGAGTTCCAGCGGAGGCGATGATTACCGGAAATCGGTCGACGAAGTTGGGACGGCGTAGGTGCCGTCCAGGTAACTTACGGTCACGGTTTGAGCGTCGTGCGACAGGACTCGTAATCTGGTTCCCCTCGGAATCACGGTCTCGCCATACAGGATCTTGATCTTAACCGGAGCCGTCACGGTAACGAATTCCTGCGGTGACGGAGAGATTTTGGGCGCGGGCTGATTTGGTGTTGCTGATGGAGGAGAAACAGGGGGAAGGGTGGGGCTGGTTTTGGTCGAAAAGGGGCCGGCCTCGAGCGCCTCAATCTTGATTGCCGGATGAATCTCCCATGCCGTGCGCCGCCAGGGTTGATGATATTTGTTCGCCGCGATTGTCCGAATCACTTCGCCGATATCGGCCGCGCCATTATGCTCGTCGTCCCATAAGAGGTATCCGGTCACGCGAATTTTCCGGGCGGCGTGTTGGGTCGGTTCGATGGTCATATCTGGGGCGCGAACGAAGCCGGCCAGGGCTTGAATGCGCACGTTGTCGCGATAAACGGCGTTTTGAGTGCGCGGAGTGATTTCGCAAATGACTGGCGTCGGGTCGCCAATTTGCGGTGCGTGATCGAGGGGTTGGTCGAAAAGCTCGAGGTGCCAGTCGTGGAAATCGGTGCTGCCGCAGTTCGTGGTCTCGGGAGGTCCGGGATAGGCGAGGACGAGGTAACCCGTGAAGGAAACGATCTGATTCTCCAACGGGCCGAGCTGACCCCTTTGCGCGGCACTCAAGTCTTTCCGTCGCCTGCCTTTCGTTTCGGCTTCGAAGGGCGCCAGATATTGAAGAAGGGAGGTCAGGTCGTAGGATTTCGGACGGATCCCGGCAAGATTGATAGCGGAACGGTTTTTCATTCGGTTGCGCTCAACTCCGTCGTCCGTCTTCGCGCTTCCTTCGAGGCGATCCCGGCAATCCCTGGCGGCGGGGTCGACCTCTTTCAACTCACGGTCTTCGGAGATACTTGGACGGGCCCCCGACGCGGCCATGGTTAGGAATGCTGGAATTGTAAGGAACAGGCGAAAAAGTCCTCTCTTCATCGATCCTCTGAGTGGAATCCAATCCGTTTTTTTGAAGAATTGATTGTGGGGGTGATTAACTGTTTAATTGCCGCAAACACGACGGCGAAT
>JBBRMO010000213.1:0-4187 GCA_038230815.1 Chthoniobacterales bacterium | reverse complement strand
CCGCGAGCAACTGGTTCCGCTCCCTGGTCACGGCGGTGACCTTCGAGCTCTCGACATCCTTTTCTTTCTCTGCTGCAAACCGTCCTTTTTCCGCCGACGCGAGTGCTTTTTTTAGCTGCGCGATCTCGCCGCGCAGTGCTTCCTGTTTCTTCGAGTCGGTTTTATCGCTGCCGGCAATTTTCTTGAGCGAATCTTCTGCCTCGGCGAGTTGATTCCGGACTTCTTTCTCGGCCCCCTTTGTCTTTTCCAATTCGTTCTGGGCCTGTTCCAACTTCGTGTTGGTTTCCTGCAGCCGGCCGTTCAACGTTTCCTTCTCCTTCGCGACCGCGTCGTACTGGTTACGCGATTTTTCCAGCTCCGCCTGGAGCTGATCGACTTTGTCCTGCAGTTTTTTTGTCGCCTCTTTGATCACCGCGTCACTCGCTACGGAAGCGCTCGGCTCGCTCGATGGCGCGGGCGAACGGCTCTGGACCACCGGCGGCGGCGTCCCCTCGACGTTCGAATCGGGTGGGCCTGGTTTCTGAGGCAACGTGGGCGGATTCGACGCGGTCGGGGGAGGCGCGCTCGAATTCGCTGCGAGATCCTTTTGGGTGCCCAGTTTTCCCTGTACCCGGACGATGTTCTCGCCGATCTTCCGGCTCCGGTAATCGACGATCGCAGGCTGCCAATCGCCATGGGTTTTACGCAATTCCTCGAGGAGGCTGCCGGCGAAACGGAATTTCGCGAGCGCTGCCTGAAGCTGGTTATCGTGCTCGAGTTTTTCGCCCTGCTGCGAAGTCATATAGGCCTTGAGAAACACCTCGCTCGGGTCATCCGATTGCGCGGCGAGCCGGGCGGGCGCGAACGAAAGACAGAAACCGGCGAGCAAAATCAGCCCGATTTTTTTCATGCCTTGGAGAAGCCCGAGATTACTCATGTGGTTGGTTGAGTGCAACGCCCGAGAGCGCTGCGCCTCATAATAAAGCGACCGCCGTGCCACTCGCATGCTTTCCCTTTGCAAAGAACGCTCGAAAAACTAGAATCTCGACCTCTGTTGGTGGCCGTAGCTCAATGGTAGAGCTCCAGATTGTGATTCTGGCTGTTGCGGGTTCGAGTCCCGTCGGTCACCCGCTCTTCGCTCCGCTTGCCTGTAGAAAGGCCACTCCTAAACGGGCTGACCCTCCAGCAGTTTGGAAACCAGGACCAGTTCTCGCTCCGGCGAAATACCAGCGGCCTGCACCCGCTCCAGTTCAGCCCGGGCACCGGCCCAATCCTGGCGATGAATGTGCATCATGATCCTGGCGGCGTGGACATTTGCCCGAGCGGCCGTTGGAATGAGACTTAACGAATAATCAAAAGCGGCAGCGCTTTCTTCAGGCGAGAAATCATCGAAGCCATAGGATTTTTCGAGGAGTTCGCGCGGAATGGATTTCCGGAAGGTAAAGATAAACGAATCTTCGGGAACGTATTTGAGAGGCTCGAAGTATTCCCGAAAGCGGTACATGATCAGATGGATCCAGGGCGTGAAATAGTGAACAAAGTCCTGATGATGCACGAGGGACAGGCCCGGTCTGAGGGCGGGGAAAAAAGTGCGCACCACGCAATTGGTCAGCTCCCACGATTTCATCACGTCGATGAGCAGGTATTCGATCGGCTCGGCTGATTCCCACCTTTCGTTATTCAGATCCCCGGCATGAATCGTTACCAGATCGGCGACCGGCGCGATTTGCTCGAGAAGAGCATCCTCGAAGTTGTCGCCCTCCTGGTATCGACCAGACCAGCGAGTGTTGGCCACGCACGGATTCATCCAATCCTGCCAGCAAAATAAATCGTAGGCGTGAATGGCAGGCGTTCGCCCCTTGCTCCGCGGATTTTCGCGCAAGCCGATCGCCAGGGGGAGTGCAAACGAACCCATCCAGCAACCGAGGTCCACAATCGCTCCCTCACCTTTGAAATCCCGCGCGGCGTATTGGCGCACAAAATCTCGCTCCTGGCGGGAACTCATCCCAACGAGCGATTCAAATTCGGAAGGAATTCTGTCAGGGGTGGCGTTTCTTTTTCTCCGGCGTCCCTTCGCCTGCCGAACAATTTCAAACCCCACGAGGGCCAGACAAATAAGGGAGACAATTGGGAACAAGTGCATCAAGAAATCCCGGAGAAGGTATTCCAGGTTGCGGACTCGCGTCCACAGATACCCCTGAACATCAGGGGAAACCCCATCTCGCCAAGCCGCCTGGCTGAGCCTGACCGCTCCTCGCCCCTGCTCGGCGAACTCGTTCTGCGTCGTCCGATTTCCGCCATCAGGCCGGTTGGCACGTGCGTTGCTTAATTACCCTTCATGATCAATCCGGCGATCCTCGATCCCGCGAAGTCCGCAATCGCGCGCAGCGGTTTCTGGTTTTACCTCCTGGCTGACGACCAGCTCAGAGATTGCGACGACCTCAAAAAACTGGTCATCGGTTGCGAGATCATCGCCGCGCTGGATGCGGTCGATTTGCTCGCGGCTTAAGTAACAGGCGCGTTCCCTTTGTCGGCGCGCTGACCGCCACCTTCTCTACTCTCCGCCTGACGCGGCGAGCGCCGCCCAGACTCACCTGCTCCATCTCTGGGCCGACCCACCCATGATTATCGCGGAAGCGGTTTTTCCAAATTAGCCAGCGCGTAGGCCGTCACGGCGACGACCGCGGCATTCTCCGCCAACTCCTGAGGCACGATCTTGTCCAGCGTGTCGGCCGCGGTGTGATGATAATTGAAATAAAATCGATTGTCCTGGATGGGACTAAATCCCGGGACACCAAGTTTCGTGAGCGGCCCGATGTCAGCGCCGGGGTGTTCCGCCAAGTTCAGAACGCCCGCGCCGGAACTCTGCAGAACCTTCGCGACCGGTTCGAAGAAACTTCGGGCTTCCGGTTTCGTGGCGTAATTGATCCCGAGTGGATGGCCGGCGCCGTTATCCGTCTCCATCGCGGCAAAATGATTCGCGATCTCCTTCTCGTGGTCTTTCGCGTAAGTCTTCCCGCCAGCGAGTCCGTTCTCTTCGTTCATCCACGCGATCACCCGGATGGTCCGCTTCGGGCGGAGATGAAGTTTCTGGACAAGGTTCGCGGTCTCCATCGAAACTGCAACGCCGGCACCGTCATCGATCGCGCCCGTTCCCAGGTCCCACGAATCCAAATGTCCCGAGACGATCACGATCTGCTCGGGATGTTCGGTGCCTTTCACATCGCCGATCACGTTAAAGCTTGGCGCGTCGGGAAGTTGTTGCGGGGTGAGCACGAGACGCATCTTCACCGTCCCTTGCGGAGCGAGCGCCGCGATCAGGTCTGCATCCTCCGCCGTCACCGCCGCAGCCGGGATCTTGGGCGCGTCGGTCCTGTAGTCGGTCTGGCCCGTATGCGGAAGCCGGTACTCAGCTCCTCCCACGGAACGAATCAACGCAGCGGCCGCGCCAAGCCGGCCCGCCGCCGTGGGCCCATCGGCGCGATACTTGACCGCCTGTCCATACGCGTCCCCGGCCCTGCTTTGCGCCGCCATCTGCTTGTCGAAATGATAATTGAATAACACGATTTTCCCGGCGACCTTGTCCCGACCGAGCGCTTGCAGCTCGTCGAAATCACGCACCACCACGATCTCGGCGGTCAATCCATCGGCCGGCGTCGCCACGCTCGAGCCCAGCGCACACAGAACGATCTTTTGGGTCGTCTTCTCCGCCATGCCCGGGAACTCGACCAGCGCCGCTGTCTCCTCCCCGCGCACCCAGTGCGGGACCATGGTTTTCTCAAGCTGGACCTCGAGCCCAAGCGCCTTCAATTCCGCCGCGACATAATCGACCGCTTTCTGCGCCTGGGCCGAACCGCTCAGGCGCGGCCCGATGTTGTTCGATAAATGCGCCACCTGCCGGAAGGCGTAATCGCTTTTCAAGGCGGATTCCTGAAGCTGCTTCATCTCGGAGAGGGTCTGCGGGGAATAGAGCGGCGGGGTGGGTGTCGGGGACGCTTCCTGCGCAATGCAGGGAGGCGCGGCCGAAATCAAGGCTGCCACCGTGATGAGATGAAACGCGAAGAATTTTCCGGCGTCTTGTTTCATGAAATAAGGAATTCCTGGTTGTTTTTTGAGCGTGCTCTCTCTAGACAATGGCGTTGCAGCTCCGGCTTGCAACCCATGGAAAAGCTCATGCGCTCATTCATCCTTCTGCTGACCCTGTTTGT
>JBBRMO010000212.1:0-4217 GCA_038230815.1 Chthoniobacterales bacterium | reverse complement strand
GCGCGCATTCCCGGCCTGAAGGTCTCCATTGCAGTGATCGCTGAGGCCTAACCGGCGGATGGAGCAAACCGCTGGCCGCTGCTCGTCCTAGCTTTCGATGACTTCCATATGTAACCTGCAGCCGCGCGCTCCCGCGAGCGATCGCTGATCTTGTGTCTCGTTAGGCCACGCAGTTCCATTTCCGCCCACATCAACCCAAGCCAATAGAAAAAGGATACCATGAAATACATGCTTACTTGGACCGAACGGTCTCAAGGCTCGCCAATCGAATATGAAAACGCTCAAAAGCGAATTTTGGAGGTTTTCACCAAATGGAAGGCACCCGCCAATTTCAAAATCGAGTTATTCGTGATCCGAGTCGGCGACTGGGGAGGATATATGATGCTCGATTGCGATGATCCAGCAGCGGTCCACAAGTTTTGCTCGATGTTGCCGGCGTTTGTCTTCGAAGCCCGTCCAGTGATTCCAATCGAAGAGGCCGTCCGGGTCGAACTGGAATCCATCGCTTTTCGCGACGGACTCGGGGCGAGGTGACACCACCAGCGGCCTAATCAAGACGCCATCGCAGAGGTTCCTCGGATTCCCGGGGCCATAGCTTAGGGCAGTTCGCGCGCGGAGGCCGTTGCCCGTGTGGAGGCGCTCGGTTTGCGCGTGTTAGCAGAGCGAATAGAGCAAGGCGAGAGGTCTCCTGAGATTGATCAGGTTATTTCTGTAGCCACGGCGTGAGTCAGTGGGGTTCTGCCAAAGCGCGCCGCGTCTTGGCTGCGCTCTTGCGGATTGGCTGGTCCATTAAGCGCGAGTCTGGCGGCTCGCATCGCATTCTTTCCCGAGCGGGATGGCCAGAGACACGGTCTTCGCGTTTCACGACGAAGAGGAGATCGGACCACGGATGCTTGCTCGCATCGCAAAGAAGATCGTCGCGAGCCGCTGGGGTAAAAAAAGGAGACATCATGGGCAACGGTTTCCGGGCGGACTCAGTTATTGGTTATCAGTTCTCCGGGGGCGCGATCACTTCTCCGTGCGCGATGTCTCGCATCCTCTGCCTGAAGCTCTCGGGAATCCCGGCTGCAAGCAGCTCGCGAGGACGCTCCGGAATCTGCTAACGTTGTTCCGCCGGCATTGATTCGATTTCATTCAAGATTTCAAAGAGGGGAAGAAGGCCGGGATCAGCCCGGCTACAACTCGGCGAGCAGATGCTTGCTGATACCTGGAAGCAGCGTCTTATCATCCGCCGCGCCGCGGGTGAGGATAACGATGATGAGCTTTCTGCCATTGGGCAACTCGACGTAGGCGGCGTCGTGACGGACTTCGCTGGTGTCGCCTGCTTTTGACCAGAGTTTCGTGCCGGGCGGGAGTGATTCGCCGAGGAATTCTTTCACCTGGTTCTCCGTGGAACGTGGCGGGGAGAGCGGACGTTCAAGTAACGCCATCATGGCGTCGGACGCTTGCGAAGAGATGGCGTGGCGGCGGACGATCCAGAGAAGGAGCGAGGCGAACGAGTTCGCGCTGGCCCGGTTCCGGTTCACTTTGTTTTCGCCCATAATCTGCATGTCGCGCCCGAACGGGCCGAAACTCCAGGGTTTGATCATCGTGCTGATGTCGTAGCCGAGCGACCCGAAGTAACGGTTCAGTTTTCGGCGGCGCTCGATGAAATCTTCGAGCGCTTTGCCTTCCAGTTCGCCGCCGCTGCAGGTGTCGGTCAGGATATCGAGGAGAAAAGCCGCGGCGTCGTTGTCGGAGACCCATATCATCTCGCGCAGGGCCCGCTCGATCTCGGGGGAAAGCTTTGCCTGGTGATAAACCTCAACCATGAAGAACAGCTTCACGAGCGATGCGGGATAGAAGGGGGCGTCGCCGTGGTAGTCGGCGCGCACGGGAGCTTCCGGCTTTGAAAGATCGATCACGCTGAGCGCTAAATTGTCCGCGGTGAGTCTCGGAAAATCCTTGAGCGATGCTTCCGCGGCGCGGGTAAGCTTTCCAGCCAACTCCGGATCGACGGGAACTGATTTGAATTCGCGGAAGTCGGCGTGGGCGGCGACGAGGGAGAACAATAAGAGAGGTAAGAACAGGAAGCGAATCATCGTCGCAGTTATTCGTTCATAGTTGTCAGAGAAGCGAGAAACCAGCGCGTCCTGGCGTCAGCTTCCGTTCTTTACCACGGTCGCCACGTGCAGAGCCGCGACTTCGGCCTGGCTATCGTCGTCCGCGAACACGATGACACGACTCCCTTTCGGATTGATGGCCGCATGGTCGGCCGTCGGGACGATGTATTCGCGCCCGTCGCTGGTGCGAATCGTGAATGGAACAAAGGGACTGCTGTGGAGTAGTTCTCGGATACGGGGAATCATGGCGCCATTTTACCTCAAGACGAAAAACGACTCAATCGCTTCCGAAGAATTCATCCGGGAAGCACGTCCCTTCGACGAATAACTAACAACAGTTAAAAATTAGCTGAGGCCGGATCCCGGCCTCTATCCCGTCTGCATCTGCAACAGCTTGATGGCGTCGCGAAGCTCGGCGGCGCGCTCGTAGAGCTCGCTCGCGATGGCGACTTCCATTTCGCGCTGCATGATTTCCAGCTTCGAGAGCGGACGCTTGGAGCTCACTTCCTCCAGCCACTCGTCGAGGAACGCGAGCTCGGAGCTTTTCGAGGCCATCTCGGGAAAGCTCGATTGCTGGAAGAATTCCTGGATCGCGTCGCGCCCGGCCTCGATTTCGCCCATGGCATCGGCGAACTTGCCGTCACCAAGAAGGATCGACGCTTTCGCGCGGGTGTTCATCATCAGGACGTAGGGGCGAAACTGCTGAAAGCTCCAGATCATCTCTTCGCGGTCGGCGTGCTCAGCCACGAAAGCGAAAAGATCGAGGTTGCGCTGGGTGTCGCGGATGACGCCGGGGAAATCGTTGATCTGAAAGAGGCTGAGATAGCGGTGATAATACTGGATCCCTTCCTGCTGGAGGTCGTTGCATTGCTCGGCGTTCAGCTCATAGGAGTCGCCGCGCGCCTCGGCCCGCTCGGCCCGGCGCTGATGATAAACCAGGAGCGACTCGCAGTTGTGCGGTCGCTGGCCATCGGGACGGCCGACGACTTCCATCTGGAGGACGCCGAGGTCGATCCGGAGCTGCAATTTTTCCCGCCCATCCAGGCCGATGATCTTGCGCACCTTGACGGCGCCCGTTTCATGCGGCCAATCCTTGAGCAACGAATTGAGATCAAGACTCATTATGTGAATAACGTTCGGAACGCGCGCGAGCTTTGTCAATCATGGGAAAGTGACCAGTGACGTGTAACGAGTTGGAAAATTGCCGGGTCTCTGTGAGACGCGCGGGGGTTGGCGGATATTCACGAAACGCGGCCCACAGGGCAGTGGCTACAGGGCAGATTTTCCTTATCACTGGATGGCCGGGCGAAGGCTGGTCACATGTCACTTTCTTCATAACCTTCCCTTCGTGGAGCACGAGATTGATTCGTTTATCCGTTTTCTCGCAACGGAGCGCGGTCTATCGGACAATTACCAACTCTCGACCGGGCGATCGCTGACGGAGTTTGCGGAGTGGTGCGCCTCGGCGAAAAAAATCACGGCGGTCAACGAAGTAACCCAGCCGCTGGTGAGCGAGTATCTCGGAATACGGAAACGGAGCGGGCTGGCGGCAGCCTCCATCAAGTTGATCGTGGTGGCGCTCAAGATTTTCTTTCGGTTCCTCGCGGGCAAGAGAGCGATCGCGCGGGACCCGACCGAGACGATGACGCTGCCGCGGATCGAGCGTTACCTCCC
Source organism: Chthoniobacterales bacterium (assembly GCA_038230815.1). Lineage (GTDB taxonomy): Bacteria > Verrucomicrobiota > Verrucomicrobiia > Chthoniobacterales > UBA10450 > AV80. The sequence goes on along the minus strand of JBBRMO010000212.1, from coordinate 441 downwards.
GGAGACACTGAACGAGCTCCAGGTCGAGCGCCTGATTGAAAGCATCGACACGAGCAAGCCGCTCGGGTTGCGCGACCGCGCGATTGTGGAGCTGCTTTACGCGAGCGGGCTGCGGATTTCGGAGCTGGCCAATGCGCGACTGGAGAACCTGAATTTCGACGAGCGAATTTTGCGGGTGACCGGCAAGGGAAACAAAATGCGGCTGGTGCCGGTGGGACGCCGAGCGTGCGAGGCAGTGGCGGCTTATCTTTCGACCGAGCGGCCTAAACAGGTGAAGCGCCGGACGAGCAGCGAGATTTTTCTGTCAAGCCGGGGGACGAAACTGACGACAACGCGGCTCTGGCAAATCGTGAAGGCGCGCGCGAAACAGTCAGGATTAGAGACGAATATTTATCCGCACTTGTTGCGGCACAGTTTCGCGACCCATCTTCTTTCCAATGG
>JBBRMO010000211.1:0-4236 GCA_038230815.1 Chthoniobacterales bacterium | reverse complement strand
GTTTCGCCGAGGAGGGCGAACGCATCTTTCGATGAAACGAGATCGGACTTCACGGTGGTGTAAACTTTCACGCAGGGACCCACGAGCTGGTAAAGATCCTTGTCATTTGTGGCGAGAACGACGTCGATATTGCGCCTGCAGGCGGCCATCGTGTAGCAGCCCATGAGATCGTCCGCCTCGGTGTTAGGAAGAGAGATGTTCTTGAATCCAAGCAGCGCCGTGAGCTCGTCCTGGATGTAGTCGAGCTGCGGCACCATTGGCTGCGGCATTTCTTTTCGCGTTTCCTTGTAGGCCGGCTGCAGAACCATCCGTTTTTCCGGCAGCCCTTCGTCCCAGAAAACCGCCCCCAGGTCGGGCTGCAAATGTTTGACCATGAGCCGGAGGGTCTTGGTGAATCCAAAAATCGCGTTCGTCGGTTCACCCCGCGAATTGGAAAGATTCTGGATCGCGAAAAACGACCGGTAAACGTAGTAATGCCCGTCGATCAAAAGCAGCTTCACGGCCGCAACGTAACCAAAGGGTGCCGTTTTCCACGACACTCTTTTTCCTGCTCTTGATCCTGATCCCTTGAGCAATCGGCGCCACAACCCAGGATCAAAAGCAAGATCAGGATCAGGAGCAGGACAGTCCGCGAGGAACGCGGTGTGGCGAGGCGCTCGATTCGCGGTTAAAGAGGGGCGTGATGTCAGACGAATGGATGGTGAAGGTCGAAGGGAAAGAATATGGCCCCGTTGATGAGGAGGAACTTCAGGAATGGCGAGAAGAAGGCCGCCTGATCCGCTCCAATGAAGTTCGGCGCGTCGGGGACGAGAAATGGATTCCTGCAGGGGAGCTCGTGGAAATCTTCACCGACGATCAACCATCGGCCGATCCACCTGACTTGATCGAGCGTCGCCGAACGTGGCGGGAAATCCTCCGGGAAACGATCCGGATTTATCGGGGCGGCTTCTGGCGATTCCTGCTTTTCGGATTGCTCACCGCCGTGCCGATGTTCGTCCTGCAATGGAATTTCCCCAAGGTTCCGTTGCCCGATCTTTCCTCTGGATCAATCGAGGCGCTGCCCTCCGTGACGGTGAGGCCGATCTGCTGGCTGATGTTCGGTCTGGTAATCCTGGCGTGGCCGATTTCCACCGCCGGCTTTCAATTTGTGGCGGACGACGTCCTGCGCGGCCGCCGGCGTTCGGTTGCCGAACAATTCGCGGCCGCTACCCATCGGTTCGGGAAAATGCTCAGCACCGGTCTGCTGGTTTATGGCAGCTACTTCTTCTGGTTCTTCGTGCCCCTGACCGCGATGGTCGCCTTGCTCGCCGGGGGTATTTCGGTTTTCAGCCTGCTCCTTTATCTCCTTATCGGCGCCTTCATGGTTTACATGAACGCCCGGCTCTTCATTAACTTTCTCTTCTGGGAACAAACTGCGGCGTTCGGTGAGGAAGGGGTCATGGGTGCGGTTCGGGAAAGCAGGGAGCTCGCGCGCTGCGCTCCCGATGCGCCCCGGTTGGATCGTCCTCTTTATCGCGGCGCGACCGTTGCCTCTTTGTGGCTCGTTCTCTTGCTGGTGGTCCTGGTCGGCGTCCAGTTTCCCTTCACTCTTATCCGGCTGAGCGGTGTGGAGAGTCCCGAGCAAGCCATGGCGCTCATGCAATCGATCTCCCAGGCCAAAGCTCCCGACGCTCTTATGATCGCCGCGGACGTTGTCTCTGCGGTAGTGAACCTGCTCTTGCGCCCGCTGCTGGCTGCGTCGTTTCTTGTCCTGTATTACGACGCGAAAGCGCGTCTTGGTCGTTAGGTGGATCGAGCGCTCCGCCGCTCGATGGCGAATATGCCGGCAAAGCCGGGAAGCTAAACATCGAGCGGCGGAGCGCTCGATCCACCAATTAGCTGAGGGTCAGGTATGGTAATAAGCCGTGACGGCCGCCCTCGCGACCGAACCCACTCTCCTTATACCCGCCGAAGGGGCTGGTGGGATCGAACTTGTTGTAGGTATTCGCCCAGACAACGCCGGCCCGAAGCTTGTTCACCATCTTGAAAATCTTGCTGCCTTTGTCCGTCCAGACGCCGGCGCTCAGGCCGTAGGGCGTATTGTTGGCACGCTCGATCGCTTCTTCGGGCGTGCGGAATGTCATCACGCTCAGGACGGGACCGAATATTTCCTCCTGAGCGATGCGATGCGACGCGGTGACGCCGGTGAAAAAACTGGGCGGGTACCAATAGCCTTTGGCCGGCAGTTTCGCGTTCGATTGCACCAGTTCGGCGCCCTGCTTCAATCCGCTGTCGACCAGTTCACAGATCTTATCGAGCTGCATCCGCGAATTGATCGCGCCGATATCGGTATTTTTGTCGAGGGGATTGCCGACGCGCAACGTCGCGATGCGATCGCGCAGCTTGCGGATCACCTGAGCGAAGATGCCTTCCTGCACGAGCAACCGCGAGCCGGCGCAGCAGACGTGACCCTGGTTGAAATAGATACCCGAAACAATTCCTTCCACGGCCTGGTCGATCGGCGCGTCTTCAAAAATGATATTGGCTGCCTTGCCTCCGAGTTCGAGCGTCAGTCTTTTTTTCGTTCCGGCAACCGCCTGGGTGAGAAGTTTTCCAACTGACGTGGAGCCCGTGAAGGCGATCTTGTCGACATCGGGATGTTCGACGAGGGCCTTCCCGGTTGCGCCTGCGCCGGTGACGATATTGACGACGCCGTCGGGCAATTCCGCTGCTTGGAAAATTTCCGCCAGGTGCATGGCAGTAATGCTGGTCGTCTCTGCCGGCTTGAGCACGCACGTGTTCCCGGCTGCCAGGGCAGGCGCCAGCTTCCAGGCCGCCATCAATAACGGAAAATTCCACGGAATGATCTGGCCGGCGACGCCCAGCGGCTGGGTGGTCCGACCGGGAAACGCGTAGTCGAGTTTGTCGGCCCAACCGGCGTAATAAAAGAAGTGCGCGGCCACCAGCGGCAAATCAATGTCACGACTTTCCTTGATGGTCTTGCCGCCGTCCATCGTCTCGAGCACGGCCAGCTCTCGCGATTTTTCCTGGATGAGTCGTGCGATCCGGAAGAGAAATTTCCCGCGCTCGCGGCCCGGCATTTTGCTCCAGACGTTTTTGTAAGCTTTTCTCGCCGATTTCACCGCGAGATCGACATCGCGCGCGTTCGCTTCCGCGATCTCCGCCAGCTTCTCTTCCGTCGCCGGGTTGATCGAATCGAAATATTTTTCCGACCGCGGCGCGACAAACTTCCCGCCGATGAACAATTGGTAGCGCTTCTGGAGCTTGATGTAGTCGTTCGCTTCCGGCGCGGGCGCATAACTCCATTTGTCTCCGAAGCTCAGCCGCCGCGCACTCACCGGTAGCGCAACTCGCTCATGCGCGAGCGCAGCGTGGCGCGGAAGCACAACCAAATTGGAAGGCGATTTTTTGCGGGGCATACCTTCTTCTTAACCGGCGAACTCAAAAGCCGCACGCAAAAATGTAAAGGTGCTCGCCGCGGCGGGCGCCTCTACCCTAGGGCAACGAGAAGTAATCGCCGCTTTGGTAATTGCCATCGGTCGTTTTGGCAATTTGCATGAGGACGTCGTTGGCCAGGGTGCTGGCGCCGAAGCGGAAGAGATCGGGAGTGAGCCAATCGTCGCCGAGGGTTTCCTTTAGCATGACGAGATACGCGAGGGATTGCTTGGCCGTGCGGATGCCGCCGGCGGGTTTCATGCCGATCCGGATCCCGGTTTCGTAAAAGTAATCGCGGATGGCTTCGAGCATCACGAGCGTCACCGGCATGGTTGCGGCTGGGCTGACTTTGCCGGTCGAAGTCTTGATGAAGTCGGCCCCAGCGCGCATGGCGAGTTCGCTGGCGATCCGGACGTTGTCGTAGGTTTGCAGTTCGCCGGTTTCAAGTATGACCTTCAGATGCGCCGCGCCGGCGGCTTCCTTCGTAGCCGCGATTTCGTCGAAGACCCGGTTATGGTTCCCGGCGAGGAACTGGCCGCGGTCGATTACCATGTCGATTTCGTCCGCGCCATCGCCCGCGGCGCTGCGCACCTCCTGGAGTTTCAACTTCAACGGCATCAAGCCGGTCGGGAACGCGGTGGCGACGGATGCAACCTTCACGCTGGAATTCCCCAGGAAGCGTTTCGCGGCCCGGACGAGATTTGGATAAACACAGACGGCGGCGCAGGGCGGGACTTGATAGCGCGGATCCATCGGTTGCATCGCTTTGCGGCAGACGAATGCGACTTTTCCCGGTGTGTC
>JBBRMO010000210.1:0-4280 GCA_038230815.1 Chthoniobacterales bacterium | reverse complement strand
GTGGGGCCTGGTGGCGCTGATCGGGCGATACCGCGAGAAGCTTCCGCCGCTCCGCGAAGGAACGTAAGCAACGGAAAAGAAGAGAAAAAAAGCCGTCGAGAAATCGACGGTTTTTTTGTGCCGTGACCTCCCATGTTGGCCGACTTCCTTGGCGCTGTCCCCAAAATTGAAGATGCCCTAATACGCGCTTTTGGGCGGACGGAGGACCTCCCCGGCGGTTTTCACGATGATCAGCAGGTCGAGGAGGATCGACCAGCGCTCGATGTATTCGACGTCGCATTCGACGCGTTTGACGATGGCATCTTCGGAGCAGGCTTCCCCGCGGAAGCCCCGGACTTGGGCCAGCCCGGTGACCCCGGGCTTGACGAAGGTTCGCACGTGATAGTGGGCCAAGACCTTCGCAAATTGCTGGTTGTGCTCGAGCATGTGAGGGCGCGGCCCGACGATGCTCATTTCTCCCCGGAGCACATTGAGGAATTGCGGAATTTCATCGATGCTGCATTTCCGGAAGAGACGCCCGAAGGTGAAAACGCGCTGATCGTCCCGCGTGGCCTGCTGGGCCGCATTGGGATTCTCCGCGTGCATGCTGCGGAATTTGATGATCTCAAAGCGGCGGTTCTGAATGCCCGCCCGGGTTTGTCGAAAAAAGAGCGGCCCGGGGGATTGCGCGCGGTGGGCGAGCCAAACGATGAGAATGAGGGGCGGCAGGAGGAATATCACGGCCAGGAGGGCGAGCGCGATGTCCAGGAGGCGTTTCAGAATGCGATTCAATGGGTCCTGCAGCGGTTCCTCCCGCAGGGCGATGAAGTCCATTCCGAATTGGCGGTAGAACTGGAGCGAATGCCTGAAAACCTCCGACAGGTTATTGCGCACGACCATCCGGACGCCGGCGCGGTCGGTTGCCGCGATGATCTGGTCGAGGATCGCCTGTTCCTTCGGCACGTCGAGGAGGACAACCGTTTCGATGCGAATTTTGGCCAAAATGTCGGGGAGATCCTCGACCTGGCCGACGATGGGAATGCGCTGGATTGTCTTGGTGCGGCCATTGCCGTCTTCGGCCAGCAGGCCGACCACATGGATGCCGTAGCTCTCCATCCGGCGCAGCCACCGGCGCATGCGCCCCACGCGGGCCAGTCGCCCGACGAGCAGCGTGGGGATTTGATTGTTGCCGGTGAAGAAAATGCGGCTTAGGAGGCGGGGAATGGTGGCGTTCGCTGCCAAGAGGAAGCCTCCCAGAATTGGCAGATAAAGGAGCAAGTAAAGCCGGGAAATGACGAGGTCCTTTGTCATCACGAGCATAAGGGTGAGGGCACCTGCTACGTGCAGCACCTGTCTTATGGAAATCTGGACGTTGTGGAGCGGATCGAGCGCGAGCAGATTCACCCGGCTGGAATCGGTGTCATAGAGCTGAAGCATCAGCCCGCCGATGGAGATCAGGTTATAGGCGATGTATGGCTCGAGATTTTGGGTAAGATCGCGGACGCCCAGCAATTGCAGTAAGAAAAAAGTTCCCCAGAAGCACGCCGTCAGGATTACCACCAAGGCGAGCGAGTACGCGTTAAACAGCCCGAGCTCACGAGAGCGAATCATATCAGTCGATACGAACGGGCCCGCCGTTCGGGCTCCGGACTGGTGAAAATTTGGCCGACGGAAGCCTCACAACAAAATTTAAAAGCGGTAGGAAAGATTGAAGCCGTAGGAGGTGACGTCGTATTGATATTGCTGCACGTCAGACGTGCGCTTTTGGTAGCGATAGAATACCGAAAGATTGAACAAGTCCCGCCAGAAGGAGTAACCCAGCGTCGGCCCGCCACTGATATATTGATCCGTCCGGCCGATCGGGGCGTCGCCCTGGTAATCGAGGAGCTGATAGGTGAGGCCGAGCCCGAACGTCAAACGATTGTAGATTTTTTGCGAAACGCGGAGGTCGATCTGGCTATTTGTGTAGGTGAGCCCGCGCTGGATGTCGGAGAGCTGCACGTCGCGAAGGAGGGTGAGGGCAAAGTCCGTGTTGGCCGTGGCGTTCCAGGTGACGCCGATGTTGAACACCGGGGTGATGAAATTCGACGCGCCGGTTGCGTTCTGCTCGTCGAATTGGCGCGCCTGCACCCCGAAGGATCCGTCGAAGAGCAGCTTGCGAAGCGTGGTGTAGTTGATGCCGACGCTCAATCCCTGGAAGGACTGCCTGCCGCCATCGGAGATGTTCGAGACGCCGGCAAATGGGCCGAAGGTAAGCGTCGTTTTTGGACTGTAGGCGTAGCCGATTTGCGGACTGATCGAATACGTTTGGTAATCATTGCCATTCTCCGAACTCTGGATGTTCGCTCCGACTTGGGCCCGGGCGAACGTTTTTGCCCCGAGGTAATAACGATTGTCCCAACTGAGAACGAACGTGCTGTAGCTTTGACCTCCCGTCTGGGTGGCGTTGGGCGAAGTGCTGGTGGTATAGGCAATGTCCGCCGTGGTGGAATACCGCGAAAAGGTGCCTTGCCCGGTGATTTCCAGATTCTGATTTACGCGGTTTTGCTGCGTCTGGTTGAGATAGTATTCGAACGAGGGGTGGTAGTTGAGGAGAGCGAATTCATTGTCCCGGGCTTGGAAGTCGCCGATGCCCAAGTTGAACTCCGGGGAGACCCGGGTGATGTAATCGCTGACCAAGTTCGTGGAGGAGCCGTAGATGTTGCTGTTGTATTCCGCGCCGACCGAGAGGCCCATTCGCAGATTCACCGGTCCGGCCCGGAAGCGCAGGCCCTGGCGCTCGAAGAGGGGGCGCCCGTAGTCGCCGAAATTCGGGAGGAAGTGGTTCGTCGACTCGGGGACGCCGACTTGATCGGAGAACGCGGTCTTGGCCGGCGGGACGGACGCGGTTCCCGGCCCCGGGGGGCTGGATGGGGCAATGGGTGCCGGCGACGCCAGATCGACGGCTCGGGCGCTCGCGGGTCGCGCCGTTGCCATTGGTGCGTCCGGTGGGGAAGGCGACGCCGGGGCGGGATTCAGGGTCACGGTGTCTTCCGGAGTGGTCGATTCGCGGGCCCCCCACGCGGGTTGCTCGGGAACCGATTGGTCCGTCGATGCGGGCACGGCTTGCGCGTCGGCGAACCGGATCGCCAGGAGCAACAGGCCGCAGATCAGGACGGGAGTCTTTCCTCCGGCCGCGCCGAAAGGGCCGGCGGGAAGCGAATCCGGCGATTTTTGAGGGTCCCTCACACGATGAATCGCGGGCCAGCGGCTACGGGATGAGTTCGCCGTCCTTGTATTTGACGTTGGACAGCGCGCCGGTCTTTTCGTCGAACTTCTTCCAGGCGCCCTCCCGCTTACCCGCCGTGTAGGAGCCCTCGGACTCGGGCTTCCCGTCCTCATAAGACGTTTTCCACGCCCCTTCAACCAACCCGTTTACGTAGCTGCCCTCACTGTTAAGGACGCCATTCTCATACCAAAATTTCCACGGCCCGACTTCGGCATTGTCTTTGTAATCGCCCTCGGAGCTCTTCGTGCCGTCTTCGTAGAATTCGACCCAATGGCCTTCGCTCTGGCCGTTCTTGAGGGTGCCGATCAGCTCGACCTTGCCGTTATCACCGTGGGAAATGACCGGCCCGTTGAAGGGGGTCTTGGTGCCGGGGCTCGAAAACACATCTTTGTCCTCGTCGTAGTCCAAGTTGTAAAGTTCGGCGGGCGCTTCGGAAGCGGGCGTGGCGCTTGCGGCGGGAGCGGAGTCCGCAACCGCGGCGGGCGTTGGGGACGCCGAGGGGAAGGGCGAGGCCCCTTGCGCGTTTAACGCGGCGGTCCAGGCAGTCGCCGCAAACAGAATAAAAATGGGAAATTTCATGCAAAAAAGAGTCGACGCGACATGCCGGCGGCTCACACGGGATAAGAGCCCCCGACCTTGGCGTCAACGCCGGAATCGTCCGCCGCCCCGTTTTGTGAACTTTTCTTAAATCCGTCGGGAGGAGGGTGAAACCGGCGATGGGCACCCCGTTCCAAGGAGTAAGAAACCGCGGCATCGCGCCTTTGCGCCGAATTCGTCACAAAACTTTCATTGTTGGCCCTCCGCCCGCTCTACGAGGTTTCCGCCAGGCCGGCGTCACCCGTTTCGCCGGCCATCTCGTTGGGAGGGGAAAAATCCTTGAGGAGATAAAGTTATTCCAAAACGGGAAACACCCTAATTGCGCCCAACCATGCCTCAAAATCTTGCCGAACTTAATCTCACCGATGCGGAAGTCGCCACCCTCATGGGGGCGCTTGCGACCATCCGTGCGACGCTGGGGTCGCGCGCCGTGAGC
>JBBRMO010000209.1:0-4292 GCA_038230815.1 Chthoniobacterales bacterium | reverse complement strand
GGGAATCAGGAAAAAACTGGGCCAGGCTACCAGCGCGGAGACATCGTGTTCCCGGTAGGCGCCGACGAACAACGTGATCCCAAAAAGCAAGGCCCCGCCGATCGCGTTGGCCGCCACCAGGCCGAGAATTAAATGCCCGACGGGATGCCGCGGCGGCAGCGGAGGCGGCGCGTCCATCCCTAACAAAACTTTGTTTCCCGCACGACGGGTTCGACCATTGGATAGGGATTGTAACGCCCGGAAAGATCGGAGGCGAACGTGATGCGATCGCTGCCTTCGACTTTATCCGAATCGGTCAACCGGACTTCGAGGGTGTGCTCTCCTTTAGCCAGGATGTCGCCCGGGATCGGGAAGCTCCAGTTCATGTCACCCCGGTCCTGCAGATTTTTCCATTCGCCGTCGTCCAGGCGCGCCTTCGCGGAAATGAAGTTCGTCTTCGACCAGGCGCGGACCCGTGCTTCCATCGGGCCGGGGACGATGTGCGCCGCTTTCGTCGCGAGAATTGCGCGGCGTGGATGAGTAATGAGCACAACGGGGCCTTTGTCTTCGATGCTGCGATACGTCAGAGCGAGATCGTCGCCGTCGAGGAACACAACTGCGTAACCCGCCGGACCCCCTTCCGGATCGCCAATCGAGCGCGTCGCGACATAAACATGACGCCCGTCGTTCGCGATCTGGCCGTAATGGGTGTGGCCAGCAAAGAGAGCCATGATCGGGCTCGTTTGGACGACGTCGCGCCACGCCGCGATGCCGGGCCCGGCAAAATCCTCCCAGACTTGAAATGGATAATGATGCTGAAAGACAACCACGCGCTCGCCACGAGCGAGAGCGGCGTCCGCTTCGTAGCGGAACCAGATGACCTGTTCGTCGGTCATGCCGAGAGGACGGAATTGCATCGTATTCAGACAAATGAACCGGTAACCGCCGACGGTGTAGGCAAGGTAGGTATCGCCAACATGCGCCTGATAACTGTGGCAACCCGGATCGTGATGCGCGTCGTGATCGCCGACGAGGGCGTGCCACGGGACCTTCAACTTGTCCGTGACGTTTTTGAAAAGTGCCCACTCGTTTTCGCGCGCGTGCTGCACGTTATCTCCCGCGAATTGGACAAAATCCGGCTGGATCAGTTCGTTAACCTCATCCGCCATCCAGAGCGCGGTTTTGTAGTTAGGCCGGTCCTCCGATTCGAGATGAAGATCACCGGGCCAGACAAATACGACAGGTTTGTTGTTCATAAGGATTCAGAGCCAATGTTCAATGGCCTCAGCCTGGAGCGGAAAAGCGCATCATTTATCATTGGCAAAGAGACTCGTCAGGTTGCTTCCGCGCTCCGGACGAGCTCGGCAAAGACACCGTTATTCTCCACCAGTTTAGCGAAGGCTCCCTGCTCCGCGACGCGGCCCTGATCGAAAACAAAAATACAATCTGTCTCGTTCAGGGTCGTGAGACGATGCGCCACCATGATGACGGTGTGGGAATGTCGCGCATGATCGATCGCCGCCCGGACCTGGCGCTCGCTGATGTTATCGAGCGCGGAAGTTCCTTCGTCGAGAATGAGGACAGGCGGATTCTTAAGAAACATCCGGGCGAGCGCGAGACGCTGGCGCTGGCCACCGGAGAGATTACCGCCGCGCTCGTTCAACCTGCTGTCGTAGCCCTTCGGCATTTGCATGATTTCCTCATGAATGTGCGCCTGCCGCGCCGCTTCCTGGATTTGTTCGAGGCTGACCACGCCACAGCCGTAACCAATGTTTTCGCGGACGGTCCCTGAGAAAACAAATGGCACCTGGCTGACGTACCCAATGCTCTTGCCGATGTCGTCGCGGGAGAGCACTCCGATCGGGACGCCACCGACGAGCACTTCGCCGGACGTCGGATGAAGGAGACGCAGGACCGCGCGCAGCCAGGTGGACTTGCCGGAACCGGAACGGCCGGCGATGCCAATCGTTTGGCCCTGGTGAATGGCGAGCGTGACTCCATCGAGAACGCGCCGCCTGCCATGGACCGTGTTGTATTCGACGACGAGATCCTGGCATTCGAGGAGTGGAATGCTGCCGTCCAGGCGCGGGGGGCGGAGCGTGACCACGTTGAACGACAGGTCGAGCGGCTGGTTGAGCATCTCGAGAAGGACCGACACCTGGGTGCTGCTGTCGTAGGCTTCATCGAGGATCCGATGAACGTCCTTCATCGGGCCCATGATGCTGAGGTAGAGCATCGAGAAAGTGAAGACCTTGCCGTATTCGATCTCGCCGCGCGCCGCCAGAACAATGGCAAACCCGATGATCGCGATGTGAAACAGGCCTTCGTTGATCGATTTCAGCCAGTCGAATTTGGCCATGGCGAATCCGTGTTTGGTTTCGCGCGCCTGGCGCGAACCGGCGGCGGCCTTGATCCGCGAGACTTCCAACGGGTAGGTGTTCGCAGCCCGAATGTATTCGAGTCCGCCTAGTTGTTCCACCACTGTGCCGTCGAGGCCTTCCTTCGCTTGTAAGAGATCGGTGCGAACTCCCTTTTGCGAATTGACCTGCCAGACCGTGATCAGAATCGACAGCGGCACGACACAAAGCATGACGAGACCAACCCGCCAATCGGTTCGCAATCCCGTGTAGAGCGCGTAGAGCGCCGTGGCCAGCGCCGGAATGAAATCGGCGAACCCGACCTTGAGGAATTTCACGAATCCCTCGACGCTGCGCGAGATCCGTCCATGCAAGGAACCGATTCGCTCCGCGGCGAGTGCGCCGAGGTCAATCTTCAAGAGGTGGCCGACGAGCCGGATGGTCATTTCGCCTTCGATGCGAGCCGCGGTGCGATTGACGAGCCAGCGCCGAAGCAACTGGAGCGATTCTTTTACGACGTAATAACCGCCGAGGAGAGCGAGCGCCCTCGTCACGAAGTTCGTCAGCGCCGCAGGCTGGTCGCCCAGCTTCAGGACGCGATTAAAAAAATCGCCGAGGAGCACGGCGATCTGGATCTGGATGTAGGAAACGGCTCCCGTGATGACGACGCCGAAAGCGAAGCCGAGCTTGTCGGCCCGGCTCAGGAGCTGCCAGATCTTCTTCCGCTGGCGCCAGACGATGCCGATGTCGCCGAGGAACGACGAGTGTTCCGGCGGCGCTTGGTTCCCAGGCATGGCCTAACGAGTCAGCGAAACACGGTGAAATACACCGCGTAAAAAATCAGCATGAAAAGCGAGAATGGCAAACCGAACGCAAGATACCGCCGGAACGTGATCGCGTGTTCGGGATCGTTAAACCGCTGGCTCTCCTCTGCCAGGATGATCCCGGCCGACGCCGCGGTAACGAGTGAGCTGCTGCCCGCGCAGATCCCGCCGCCCAGGGCCCACGCCGCCGCGTGCCCCGGATCAAGCTGCTGGATTGAGTGCGACACCGCTGTCGCCCACGAAGCCGCTTCGGTGAACATCGTGCCGAAGTATCCGGTCCCGGCGATGGCCCAGGGCGCCGCGTTCGCCGCGATCAATTGTTGGTAAAGCGTGGCGCCGATCCACGAATGCGAGACACAGCCAGCCAGGACGAAGATGGCCGCGAACGCGAGATAAACGTCGAAGCCGAGCGAGGTCAGGGAATGATAGCGCTCGCTCTTTCGTTCGAGCAGCACCGCGATGACAATCGTCGCCGCGCCGATGGTGATGGCGAGCGGTGGAAAGATCACGTGAAGCAAAATGAAAAACGCGAGCAGCGAAAGACCAATGGTGAGGAGCCGGGTGTCGATTGCGAGATCAGATTTTGCCTTCTTCCAATCCGCAGCCGTCTGCGCAACCTGAAGCGTGTAGAACGGCACCTTGACCGCGCCGGCAGCGCGGTTCGCGATGCCGCGTTGGGTGAGGATCGTGGCGCTTAAAACGAGCGCAGCCAGGACGAGCAGATTCGCGGGCAGGACTTCGCGCATGAAATCACTGGCCTGCAGTCCCCAGGTTGCCGATTCGATGATGTTCGGCGTGTCGCCCCAGCGGGTGGAAAAACCGCCCAGGTTGCTGGCCACGAGGGCCGCGCTCAGAATCCAGCGAGACGGGATTTGATACGACGCGCAGAGCCGAATGATCACCGGCGTCATAATCAGGATCGATGTGACGTTGTGCATCAATCCGGCGGTGACGTAGGTGGTAACCAGGAGGATTGCCACCAGCAACGGCATCGTAATACGCGGATGGCGGAGCCGGATTTTGCCGAGCTGATGCCCAAGCCACGCCGCGATCCATTTAAATCCCTGCGAGCGCTCAATCATGTGCGCGGGAATGGCGACGGCCGTAAAAAGAATCGTGATATTCGCGTAGT
>JBBRMO010000208.1:0-4299 GCA_038230815.1 Chthoniobacterales bacterium | reverse complement strand
TCTCGGGCACGCGACCGAGGCTTTGGCGGGCTTAGGATTCCAAACGACCTTCGCCCGGGGAGCGGAATGGGCCGCGACGGGAAAGGTCACCCTTCCCTCGTTGGTGCCGGGCGACTCCAAGTCCGAAGGGAAGACGGTTTCGCGTCCGTCGAAAAACGTCGACTCGAAGCTGCCGGATCGCGTGGAAGACATGCTCTTCCTGGACAACGGCACCGCCAAGGTCGGCATCAACCGCGCGATGGGGGCGTCCATCACCTGGCTTTCGTCGGCCGGTTATCCGAAGAACCTCGTCAATTTCCACGACCCGGGCCGCCTCGTCCAGCAGTCCTACTATGCCGGCGTCGGGCTCGATCGGACGAAGGAGGGCCAGAGCCCGCAGTGGAGTCCATGGACGTGGAATCCGATTCAGGGCGGCGGCGTCTCATCGTGGGCGCGCGTCACCGCCTTCAAGCGCTTGGACGGAGCGCTCTACTCGGAAACCGTGCCGAAGCTGTGGGATATGCCCGACGAAGAGGCCGCGGCCGTGATGCGGCAATGGACCGGATTCGAGCCCGGTCTGCCGAATGTCGTCGTCGTGCAATGCGGATTTCTCTCGCAACGCGAGGACGGCGACCGCTGGGGCCCGGCGGTTCCCCGCAGTCAGGAAATCCCGGCGTGCTACTTCACGCGCAATTTCAACACGGCGAAATGTTACCTCGGCGACGGGCGCTGGAGCGATCCGCTGACGTTGCACAGTCCCCCGTGGGGTCAGGCGCAACCCCCGCGATCCGCGATCGGGTTCTTCGCGAAGGATGGCCAGGGGATCGCGCTCTTCAGCCCCGCGGCCACCCGGCATTGGAACTTCGGGGCCGTCGGAAAAATCGAAGACGATAGCTCCGCCAGCGGCGCGTGTGTTCACGTTGCGCCTATCGATCGAGCGAGTCTCGCGCCGAAGTCCGTCTATCGCTACCGCTATTGGTTCGTTTTCGGGACGGAAGCCGAAATCTCGTCCCGCCTCGACACCCTCTGGAAAAAATACGCCAAGGAGCGGGCGACCCTCACCACCCCATGAAGTCCCCCTCGAATTGTGCTTCGCGGCGCCGCTTCGCCGGGCTGGTCGCTTGCGCGGCTTTCTCCATCGCTTTCTCGACTGCCCGGGCCGACCCTCCGAAAGAGACGGAATGGACGCCTTTGCTGGATCAAAACCTGAGCCATTGGGAGATCTGGATCGGGGTCCCGAACCCCTCCGTTACCGTGCCTGGTTACACGCCAGCCGCCGATCCGAAGCAGAGCCAACCGCTTGGCTTGAAAAACGATCCGCTGCATGTCTATTCCGTTCGGATGATCGACGGGGAGCCGGTCCTGCACATCACGGGGCAGATTTACGGCGGCCTGACCTCGCTTAAGGAATACGGCAACTTTCACCTTCGGGTGCAGCAACGCTGGGGCACCGCCAAATACGCACCGAAACTCGACAAACCTCGGGATAACGGCCTGCTCTATCGCTGTATCGGCCCGCACGGGGCCTTCAATCACGTTTGGAAACATTCGATCGAGTGTCAGGTCCAGGAAAATGACATCGGCGATTTCTTTTCTCTCGGCGTCAAGGCGGAAGTCGCTTGCAAGCCCGATCCCGACCATCAAGGGCCCAAGCCCTTATACCGCTACACGCCGGGCGAGCCGCTCCGATTGTTCGGAGGCCGCTGCGCGCGAGGGGCCGATTACCACGAGCTGCCCAACGGGGAATGGAACACGATTGAAATCATGGCCGTGGGTGACCGCTCCATCCACATCCTCAACGGACATGTCGTCAACGTCCTGCAAAACGCGCAGAGCAAGGAAACCGGCACCCTCCAACCCGTCGTTTCCGGCCAAATCCAGATTCAGTCGGAAGGGGCGGAATGCGAATATCGGCGGGTGGAAATCCAGCCATTGGAAAAATTCCCGGCTGCCTATGAAGCTCTGTTCACCGCGACACCCGCGCAGGCGAGCCCAGCTGCAAAATAACGATTTCAACCGGATTGCCTCTCCGCCCCGCCCCGCTCCCTAAAAATGGACCTTTCGGAAGAACATTAAACATCATGCAAAGATTTATCCCGTTGGTCCTATCGACCATGTTGATTTATCCCTTAGGGGCGGAGGAAAAACCCGCGCCGGCTAAGGCTGGTGGTTCCGGCGCCCCCTATTCCATGCACATCACGGAGGCAAAGCCGATGAACTTCTCCGATCACGAGGGATATGTTTCGCTCTTCGATGGGGTGAGTCTCAAGCATTGGGATGGCAACCCAAAATTCTGGCGCGTCGAGGACGGGGCCATCGTCGGAGAGTCCACCGAAAAAAATCCCTGCGGGAATACTTATCTCGTCTATCGGGACATGCAGGCGAAGGACTTCACTTTGAAATTCGAGATGAAGATTGTTGGAGACGGGGGCAGCGGATTCCAATACCGCAGCAAGACGGGCATCCCGTGGCTCGCTCCCATCCGTCCGGCGGTTCAGGCGAACATCGGCGCTTACAATCTGGATTGGATGCTGACCGGTCCGCAGGCCGATTTCTGGCCCAGCAGGATCCACACCGGGCAATTTTACTCTGAGAATACGCCCATGAGGATCATCGCGCGCCGGGGGCAAATGGTCGAAAGTTTCGGCCGCGACCGCAAGCAACTCATGGGGACCATCGGCGACCTGAAGGCGTTGGGTGAGAGCGTGAAGCCAAATGATTGGAATGAATACACCGTCATTGCGCGCGGAGGGACTTTCATTCACATCGTCAATGGACAGGTGATGGCGGTATTAGTGGACGACGACCCCCACTCCTCCAACAACCAATCCGGATTTTTCGGCATTGAGTTGGAATCAATCACCCAGCTCTTTGTTAAAAATATCTGGGTCAAAAAATTAAACTAACTCGCTTGAATTCGCGTCCAGGATATTTGCTCAGAGGAAAAGTCGAACGGAGATTACTAATGATGGGATTACGGATTCTTTTTGGGTGGGTGTTTGCCGCGCCCTTGCTCGCGGCAATGGCGGAGCCGGCGCCGGGGCCGGCGTCGTTTGCCTATGTGCTCCAGGCGGATTCCCTGGCTAAGAGCAAGGCGGCGGCGATCGAGCGGTTGGCGGCCTGTGGCCGAGATTGGATCGTGCTCGACTCGCGGTTCGACGCGGACACGCCGTGGACCCGCGCGGATCTCGATGCGATCCGCCGGGCGAAACCGGGGAGAAAAGTGATCGCCTACCTCTCCATCGGCGAGGCGGAAGACTATCGCCCTTATTGGCGGAAGGAGTGGGGAGGGGACGGTCGATCCCCGGCCAAGCCGCCGGTGTGGCTCGGCAAGGAGAACCCGGACTGGAAGGGAAACTTTCAGGTGAAATACTGGAATGCCGAGTGGCAGCAGCTGATGCTGGCCGCGATCGACGACGCGATGGGGCGGGGATTCGACGGCGTGTATCTCTACATCGTGGATGGGTTTGAAACCTACGAGCAAGAGGGCCGGAAATACCTCGACGACCGGCTGAACCCCGAGACGAAGCAAAGTTACCGTCGCGACATGGTGGATTGGGTGAAAGCCATCGCCGCCCGCGCCCGCGCGAAGAATCCCGAAGCGCTCGTCATTCCGCAAAACGGCTCGCAACTTCTCGCGTTTCCCGACTTTGTCGGAGTCATTAGCTCGATCGGGCTTGAGGATGTCTTCACAAACGGCAATGCGCTTCAGCCCAAGCCGCACGGGAAGGAAGTGCTGGAAAACCTGCAAAATTTTCGGACGACCCGGAAGCCGATCCTGGTCATCGAGTATCCGACAAAAAGTGAGCGGCAAGCCTTGTCAAAGAAGCTCGCCACGGAGAACGGGATGATCTGGCTTGTGACGGATCGGGAGTTGGAAACGCTGGGGCAGTCAGGAGAATAAGGGTCTTTCGTTAGGCTTACGCATTCCGACTACTCGCGCCGGGCGCTGGTTTCCCCGCCATTTTTGAACGCCTCGACAGCGAGCCTGTGGGCGGTTTCCCGATCCGCTCGCCCATTCCGGACCGCGTCCCTCGGGTTTTCGAGCGCAATCTCGCACCACGATGGAGCTTGGTCATCGGGCGAGGACGTGTTGTTGAAATCTAGCGGCGCAGGCCGGTCCGGCGGCCGTCTCCTCGTGCTTGAAGTAGACGAAGGCGTCCTGCCAGGGCTGGCGCTTGACCCAACTCGACCATGCCTTGAGATCGCGATTGGTATAGTCCTCGCGCCTTAACCGGAGATAGCCGAAGTCCGCCGTTGCGACGCGCGGAGTGGCAAGTTCGTCGCTTTCCGCCACGCAGAGCGCGCACTTATAACGCC
>JBBRMO010000207.1:0-4303 GCA_038230815.1 Chthoniobacterales bacterium | reverse complement strand
GGTTCTGGCGAGCGGCGAGGTTCTGCGCACCGGTGGGCGCGTCCACAAGAACAAAACCGGGTTCGACCTGATCGGATTGTTCGTCGGTTCCGAAGGAATGCTCGGCGTGGTTACGGAGATCACATTGAAACTGCTGCCGATGCCGCCCGCGCGCGCGACTCTGTCTGCAGCGTTCGCGAGTATGCAGGCGGCGGCGGCGACCGTGCAGAAGATTTTCGCGGCGGGCTTTCTGCCGTCGTCCGTCGAACTGGCGGATGCGTTTACGCTGGAAGCGGCGAGGCGCGATTCCGAAGCGGGCGATGTGCCGGATGGAAACGCGCACTTGTTGGTCGAGCTCGACGGACAACCGGAGACCGTCCTGGTGGAGATGGAAAAATTGCGGGCCCTGGTCGGCGCTTGCAGCCCGACTTCCCTCCAGGTGGCCACGACAGAACCGGACTGCGAGCGATTCTGGGCGTTACGACGCGCATTCAGCAATTCACTCCGGGCCACCGGCCTGACAAAGTTGAACCAGGACATCGTAGTCCCGCGCAGTCGGCTGGTGGACCTGGTGGAGTTTGCGGAAGGTCTCTCCCAACGTTCGGGATTCCCGATAGCGTGTTTCGGCCACGCGGGCGATGGGAACATGCACGTCAACATCATGGCCGACCGTTACAACCGTGACGCGGCCGTGCGCGAGAAAGCGGAGCACGCGCTCGATGAATTGTTCGCGCAAGTGCTGGCGTTCGGAGGGGTGATCACCGGCGAGCACGGGATCGGCCTGGCGAAAAAGCGCTGGTGGCCAGAGGCGACGAGCGACGTCTCGCGTGAGGTCCATCATGCGATCAAGAATGCCCTCGATCCCGCTGGGATTTTGAATCCCGGTAAATTTCTTTAGCGGATTTTTCGCTCCGCTAAAATCGCGCTGCCATCCCGAGCCGCGCGGACGGCAAGGGATCTCGCAGTCGAAGTTAGCGCACGCAAAATAAGATCCCGCTTTCGGCAGACGACCCGCGACCGCTCGCGATAGCCGTTAAAGGCAGGCGGGAGGTCCCTCGGCGCGCTTCGCCTGCCTCGGGATGATGTCCGACTAAATATTTATGATTAGATTTCTCTGGTGCCTGGATGTTGGAGCTTCGGGCCGTTGCTCGGCGTCATTACTTCGATATAAAAACCGCCTGGTATCCTACGGAATACTGAACATCGCGTTCACGGCCCGATGATCGCTCGACTGCGGTGAGGTTTCTGCCACCCACGCTTTCCCCAAGGTCGCACCGCGAAGGAATATCTGATCGAAACACGCAGCCGGGTAACGCAGGCTGGCGGGCACGGTGATGCGCGAGGCGAAGGTCGTTCCCTCCCAGCACCAGCCAAAACCTTCGGCTCGTAAATTCGGAACGGTTTTCTCGGCCGCGAAACGCTGGTCGTCCGGTGTTGTGTTGAAATCGCCGCCGACAATCCAACTGAGCGCGCCAAGTTTGTTGTAAGCATTGTTCATCGCTTTCATGTGCGAAACCAATTGCAGCATCGATGCTTCGCGGATCCGGATGTCTTCGTGGATCTCACCGCGATTGCTCTTGAGATGGAGAGCGTAAACGAGGAGCAGCTGCCGCGGCGCCAGTTGATAAGCCGCGAAAGCGAACCCGCGTGGCGGCACCACGGCTCCCGAGCGTTTCCACAATTCCGACCAGGCGCTCAGCGGTTGCAACCGGCTGGTGATGGCGACCTGCTGCGCTTCGTTCTGGCCTTCGCGCGGTGGAAAATTCGAGCAAACGTCGACCTTAAATCCACTGAGTGGTTTCACCGCGAGCGCGGCGTGATCGAAATCGCGGACTTCTTCGAAGGCGATGAGATCGGAGTTAATCCGGGCGAGATCGCTGTGCACCGCGCGAACCTGGCGATTTTCTTCGCCGCGCGAAGCGTTCGGGCGGCGACCGGGAAACCACTGAATATTCCAGAACGTGGCGGCAAGCGAGGTTGGGGAAGAGGAGGGCGGTGGGGATGGGGGGCTCTGGGCGAACAGACCGCCGGCAAAAAAGAAAACGAGCCAGATGACCGCGGGGGAACGGGGGATCATTTCGAAAGCGTAGCGGCGATCGGATGGAGAAGGCAACGCCTAATGCCTTACGGACGACTTTCTGGCGAAAGGTGGATCGCGCGCTCCGTCGCGCGATGTTTTGTTTTGCGGCTCGCCGCCTAATGGATCGAGCGGCGGAGCGCTCGATCCACCAATGGCGTGCGATCTAAGTGATTTCGCGCTTCCCACCCGCGAAGCGGCTCCCGAAGAATCTCTATTCCGGTCGGATAATCTGGCGCAGCTGCTCGAGGGCGGCTTGTTCGGCTTTCGCGGCATCCTCGTAACCCCACGCGACGATCTCCAACATTTGCGTGCCCATATCGCGCTTGCCGCGTTTCACCGATTCGAGGCGACCAGACGCGGTCCAATTTTCCTGGTCAAGCATCCCGGCTTCGGGCGGCGTACCGTCCCAGTAGCAATAGAAAACGTGGAGCGGGCGCCCCGCGTTCTCGAAAACGTAGGAACGGATCGGGAGGGAGACACCGTTCACGACGAGTAATTTGTTCTGGACCCCGCCCTGCTGCGTCATTCCGCTCGCCGGAAGGCAAATGTCGGGGCGATGATTCTTAATGAAGAGGCCGGCCGTCCGGCCCGGGAGCCATTTGAAAAAATACATGGTCCAGTGGTGGTCGTCCGCAACCCACTCGCCGCCGCCTCCCTCGTTGTAACGCAAAAGCCCCTGCGCACTTTCTTCAATCGGCACTTCTTTCCAGTTCGTCGCCTGGTGCGGCCACGCGATGGTCCAGGGCGCGACCTTCGCCGAGCCCGATTCGTGGGAGCGGTACCAGATCTGGGTGCCGGCTTCCGCGGTCAGAGTCAAAATGAGAAGCGTGACCAGAACCAGACGTGGAATCCGAAAAGGTTGAAAACCGGGGACACCTGCCGGCGCTCCTTCGTCTTTTCGGGAAAGCATCAAGCACAGGCCCCACAAGCCTAACAAACAGATCGTCAGAATGGTGTAGCCCGCCGGGTCGTGCCAGGTCTTGATCGACTGGAAGCCATGCTCGGCGCCGAGATACACCAGCAGGAAAGTCCTGATGAGGTTGCAGAAGAAGGCCAGGAACGCCCCGGCGACGACCAGGACCACGCGCCGCCATAGAGTGAATCCGTAAAATTCGCCCAGGAAAAGCGAGACCATGAACGTCGCCTGCAATGACCGGATGCCGGTGCACGCTTCGTCGATCCCGACGAACCCGGAACCGACTTCAATCACGTTGCCCAGCTGCACCGCCGGGATTCCGATCGTCGTCAGCACCTCGACGTTGATCCGCGCGTCCACCCGCATCAATCCCTGGACAACAATCTGTTCGAGGCTCGTCGCCCAGGGGACCGCTACCAGGAAAAACAAAAACGGAAAAGCAAAATGCCGCAACCAGGGTGCGCCGCCGGCGAGATAAACTCCGGCAGCGGAAATCAGGACGGCGGAAATCGCCATCGCCCAACTGAGCAGCCGCCAGTCTGGATTTGCTTCCTGAACCAGGCGAATGGGGATGAGAGACAATGCCCCCGCCAGGAGGAGAAAACTCCAGACGACGCGAAATCGAGGCGCCGCCGGCGCCGGTGCGTTTTGCCATCGCCTCCAGAAAATATATGCGGCCAGAAAGGGGACAGCCCAACCGTAACCGTATTGAGGATTAACCGACCATTCGAACCGGAGGCGCGAAATAACTTCGAGCCAGACCACCGCGAAAACCGTGATGGGGAACCACGCGATCGTGCGCGCGGGGTTTTCGATTTTCCGCGGAACCGCGGTGGCGACGGCATTCATGCGTGGTTGTCGCGGGATTTGAGCAGGATATGAGCCGTTGGGAAGCGGGGCCCGACGTTGGCTCGCGGGCTGCTTCTTCGGCGCTGGCTCGTTCGAGTCATCGGGGCCTCGGCCAATTGACTTTGCTGCGGGGCATAGAAAGTTTCACCCAACTTGGAACATCCTCACGATAAAATCGAGCGCTCGATCCTGAAGGTCATCCTCTGGACCGTCGGCTTGATCCTGCTGGTCTCGATCGGCGGAGTCGTGGGCTACGGTCAGTTCCGGGCCTGGCAGCAGCGCCGGCTCATCGCCGAAGGAAACGCGCTCCTGAACCAGGGCGATTACCACCGCGCGAGCCTGGACGCCAGACGTTTGCTCCAAATTAATCCCGAAAGCGCTGAGGCCTGCCGGATCCTCGCCGGGATCGCGGAGAAAACCGGGTCGCGCACAGCGCTCGATTGGCGCCGGCGCGTGATGGAGATGGGGGCCGCTAACTC
>JBBRMO010000206.1:0-4307 GCA_038230815.1 Chthoniobacterales bacterium | reverse complement strand
CGTTCAATCCGACCTCGAGTTGGTGCTCCGCCTGCACGATCTGGTCGACGCTCGTGCCAGCGGTCGCGAGATTTTTGTCGAGCCAGAGGAGCGCCGGCATGACGCGCGGATCCTGATCGCGCAACCGCTCGACCAGACGCACGACGAAAGCCGCCGGCAGCGTAGTCGAATCGAATTTGCGCAACGCGATCTCGGGCGCCACCGCAGTTTGACCGGCAACCCCGAGTAATTGATCCGCGAGCGCGTCGCCTTCCCTGCGCGCCATTCGGGCAGCCGCGATCTGGTCGGCAGCGCGGCGCAGGTTTTCGATCAGGACAATGCGCAACGCGATCGCGACCGCCCAGAGCTCACCGATCGTAAGCGGCTGCACGCGTTGATAGGCGGCGAGAAAGCGGAGCAGCATCTCGCGATCGAGCCGGCTGTCGGTGTGGGCGACGAAGGCCCAGGCGATGCCGAAGACGCGCGGGTAACCTTCGAGCGGACCGCCTCCCAGTTTCGGCAACCCTCGATAAAATCCTCGCGGATGATCCTCGCGCACCTTCCGGATCTGCTCTTCGGCGACGAAAAAGTTATCGAGCAACCATTCGTCCGCCGGCGTGATGTGACGTTCATCGCGGACCGCTTTCTCGACGCCACGATACGCGGTAAACAGCGCGCGCCTGTTCTCTTCGAGCCGTCGGTTTAGTTGCCGGCCTGCCTTGGGATTCGCCGTGACCTGCTGAGCGGCCGCAAGGCTCTCGGCATGCTTCTCCAGCCGCTCGAGGCCGAAGAGTTCGCTCCGAATTAAATCGGCGGCTTCCGACGGCTGCCCCGCCGCGAGGCGTTTCACGAATCAGCCGAGACGCGTGACATCGCTCCCGATGCTTCCATTACCGCGCTCTTCGTTGCGTCCAGGTAAATGGCGCTGTCTTCATAGCTGATCCGGGAAACTTTGCTGGTTGAGACGGTAATCGTTTTGCCCGCATACCAGTGGCCGCATTTGATCACCAGTTCGCTAATCACCCACGTCGCGCCGTCGATCAACAGATCGTTCACTTCACCGACCGCTCCATCGCTCGCTTCCACAGTGTAGCCGGCCATTGCGCGGGTGCTGCGAAGGTGAGCATCCAGCTTACCTTTCTCTTTGGCGGTCAGCGGTGGCGGAGGGGCGATGACCGGGTAACTACCCAGGCCCCACAACGGCCATGATTGGGCGTAGTAAGAATAGCCGTAGTGCCGGTAATATTCCTCCTCCTGCTGGCGCGACACCGGCTCGTGCTCGAAAATCGACGGACTCTCCTCAATTTTTTTTCGGGCCAGATTCACGAGCAGGACTCTCCCTTCCGGAGCAAGATGTCCCAGGGAATGCGGGGAGATGAGGACCCTGCGTCCCTCGAGCCATCCGCCGGTGTCGGCGACGAGATAGCGCAAGGTCCAGGTTTGATCGTCGAAATAGAAGTCCTTGACGTGACCAATCTCTCCGTCGGAGGCCCCCAGTTTTTTTCCGTAAGTTTCCTGAACGCTGCATATGCTCATAAAATCCTCTCGCTGTCGAAGCGCCCGCCGCTTCGCTTTTTTTGGTGGTTTGCCAACGTTAACGCAGGAGCGCGGGTTGGCTAATATCCAATCACCCGAGCGCTCATAACCTGCGCCTATGACAAGGAAAAAGAGTGTGCAAAAGGCTCGGAATCTTCCCGCGGTCGCTGCACGAGCGAAGTTCGGCGGCCTCGCTCTCCTCGCGGGACTTCATCAGCGCATTCGAATATCGCGGTCGCCGATAATCTTGATGTAAGCGTGGAGAGCAATGGAAGGATTGTCAGCCTTCCAGGCGATGCAGGATTCGGTGTTCACCGCTGGCCGCAGTTCGCGAAAGACCACGCTTTCATGGGGCAGCCTTTTCACCTGGTCGGGCAGGAGCGCAACGCCCAGGCCGGCCGCGACGGCCTGGATCAGAGCGCGTTCGATTTCTACATCCTGGAGAACTTTGGGCGAGAAGCCCTCTTTGCGGCACGTTTCCGTCAGCCAGGCGCGATAGCCTGGATAACTGGTTTCCGACATACCGATAAAGAACACAGGTTTAAGTTTTTTGAGGTCGATGATCGATTCCTTCGCCAGCGGGTGATTTTTCGCCAGGGCGGCGACAGTGTTATAGGAGGCAATGGGCAGGGACTGCAACCCGCGCTCCTCGATCGCCTCGCGCGATCCAGCAAAACCAAGGTCGATTTTACCCTCCTCCAAGGCGCGAAACTGATCGCCGCAGCTCATGTCGAAAAGATTGATCGGGATGGTCGGAAAAGATCGCTGAAAGGCGGCGAGGGTCACCGGAAGAAGATCGTAAAAGAGGTCCGCGACATAGCCGATATTGAGCGGCGACGGCGGCCGGTCATCTGTCCGCTGGACTGATTTCACGATCTCCTGGCTGAGGTCCAGAAGGCGTTTCGCATCGATCAAAAAAGTCGCTCCTTGCCGCGTCAAATTCACTCCCTGCTTCGAGCGATCGAGCAGGCGCACGCCAAGTTCTTCCTCCAGATCCTTGATCTACGGGTGAGGGAGGGTTGCGAGAGATGCAGCTTTTGCGCGCCTTTGGTGAAACTGAGAGCATCCGCGACTGCAACGAAATAGCGCAAATGCCGGAGTTCCACGGGCCCGAAGTTACGCCGCAAAGGTCATTTCGGCAACCCATAGCCGCAGGCTATCAGCATCGATGAAATAAGGTATTAGCGAATTTGAGCGCGGGCCTTAAACAACAGAACGACCCAAAGTCACTCGAGGGAGGGGGCCGTTGATTTAATGGATCGAAAAGCATCAGTCGTGTGGATTGGCAGCCTGCGTCAAGGCACGGGCACGATGCGGACTGAAAGTGGCGTCCTGGCCGACACGCAATACTCCTTTCGCACGCGCTTCGCCGAAGGCCTGGGCACCAACCCTGACGAATTGATCGCCGCGTCCCTCGGAGGCTGTTTTTCAATGGCTCTTTCCAACGAGCTCGGCCTCTCTGGCTTTCCTCCTTCGCGCATCGAAACGGCCGCGACGGCCACCCTCGAAGACCTGGCTGCCGGCTGGACCGTCACCAGGATCCAACTCGATGTGCAGGCCACGGTTCCCGGCGTCTCGCAGTCGGCTTTCATGGAGGCCGCGCTCTCCGCGAAGGCCAAGTGCCCTATCGCTCGTCTGCTCAACACTACGATCAGCATGACCGCTACCCTCGGTCTATGATTGCTCCGATTATCGCGGGCCTTGGGAAGCCGCGCCTCAATAACGGTTCGAGACATTCCATCGACCTTGCCCCCGATGTCTCGGAGCTGCGCTACCGGCGCTTATTCGAAACGGCGCAGGATAGGATTCTAATTCTAGACGGAGTTGATGGCCGGATCATCCACGCAAACGAAATATCATTATGAGCGCAACCAAGAATCCTCTAAACAAAGGCATCCTCACTGAAAACGCCGTCGGCATCGGTCCGGTAACTCCAGAGATGGTAGAAGTTCGTGCCGGTGAACTCGCTGAAATCGCGGGTCGTGTCCCGGCGCAAGCGACAGAGGTGGATTACGAACAGGCCCAACGGGAGCTGACCGGGGGACCGGAGATGGACGTCGAAGAAGCAATCCTGGAATCGATCCCGGAATCAGAACGCTGGGATCCTGTGCCAGGTTCCACCGGTCATCAAACCGCGGACTCGTTAGGCGAAGACGAGGACAGCGAAGGACGAAGCGAAAGTGCGCAGTTAGTCGAAGAAGGCATCAAAGAGGCGGAGCACGATCAAATGCTCCAGGCGTCCAGGGCTGAGCGGGAAGAGGATCAAGGCGAAGCGTGAGTGTGACGCACACGCTTGAAGCGACGGCTCAAGCACTCTTAGCCGCAGGCAAAGGTCTTCTGGCCGCGGACGAAAGCTTCCCCACCATCGAAAAGCGGTTCAAAGCGCTCGGCATTCCCTCCACCGAGGAGAACCGCGAGGCCTATCGCGAGATGTTATTCACGACTCACCGACTGAGTGACTTCATCAGCGGTGTCATTCTGTTCGACGAGACCCTGCGCCAAAAGACGAATAAAGGAGTTCCTTTGCCGGAGCTACTTACCAGGCAAAACATCCTTCCCGGTATTAAGGTGGATAAGGGAGCCATCGCTTTACCGAACTTCGCCGGTGAAAAATTCACTCAAGGACTCGATGGTTTGCGTGAGCGACTGACCGAATATCGCCAGCTCGGAGCGCGTTTCACGAAATGGCGTGCGGTCATCGCGATCGGCGACGGTTTGCCGACGGCGTCCTGTATTGAAGCGAACGCCCATTCTCTCGCGCTTTTTGCAGCGTTAAGCCAGGAGGCGGGACT